>CAZLWT010000226.1:0-2599 GCA_964563325.1 uncultured Rhodoluna sp.
CTGCCTTGCGGTTCAGTTTCACCCCGAGTTGACGGCCGCGGGCCTCAAGGACTGGCTCGACTGGGGCGGCGACAAAAAGGTTCTGCAAGACGGCCAAGATCCGGCCGTGATGATGCAGCAGACCATCGCCGAAGAGGAAGCGGCAAGGCAGCGCACCAACGCCTTGGTTGATGCGTTTATCGATCGAATCTCGGGATTGAAACTCGCTTAGCTGCAGGCCCTAGCGGGTCGTCACCTTCACCGGGAACCGCTTGATACCGTGCACGAAGTTGCTTCTCAAGAAGTCGACCTCGCCGGTGATTTCCACCTTGTCGACTCGATGGATGAGCTCTTCGAACATGACCCTCAGCTCAATGCGGGCCAGAGCGTTTCCAAGGCACATATGAGGGCCACCACGACCAAAGGTCATGTGTTCGTTCGGGTTTCGGGTTACATCCATCGTGTTTGGATTTTCGAAAATCGCCGAGTCACGGTTTCCAGAGGCGAACCAGGGGACGACCTTTTGGCCGGCCTTGATTTGAACCCCCTGGAAGTCGACATCCTTGGTGGCGGTGCGACGGAAGTGGTAGACCGGGCTGGCATAGCGCAAGAACTCTTCAACCGCCCACTCGATTTTGTCGGGGTTCTCTTGCAAGAAGGCCAACTGGTCTGGGTTTTGAATCAGGTTTCGCATGGTGTGGCTGATGGTGTGGCGGGTGGTTTCGTTGCCGGCAACCACCAAAAGCAAAAAGTTGGTGTGAAAGTCGCGCTCACTCAGCGGGATGCCGTCGGAAGGCATGGTGTTGACCAGCTTCGAGATCAGGTCGGTTCCGTTCTTGCCACGACGCTCGCGAGCCAGCTCGTCTCCGTAAGCGAAGACCTCGAGGGCGGCCGGAGACTTGAAAGGCACCAGGCGGTACTTTTCGCTTTCCGGGTCGCTCATCAACATATCGGCGTGTTCCGGGTCGTCGAAGCCGACCATGCGGTTTCCCCAGTCAATCAACTTGCCAGAGTCTTCAACCGGCACGTCTAGCAATTTCACAAGCACGTTGATTGGGAAGTCGGCGGCAATCTCTTCGACGAAGTCGAAGGAACCCTTGGCGAAGGCCTTATCCAAAGTGGTAGCGGTTAGACCGCGCAGGAAGGTTTCGTATCTGGCAACCGAGGCGGGGGTGAACTCGCCCTGCAGCAGTCTGCGCAGCGCACGGTGGCGCGACCCATCGGTCTCTAGCAGCGAACGCCTTGCCTCTTCCTGTTCGGCATCTACCTCTTCGAGGTTGGTGAAGCGCTCCGAGGTGAAGGTGTCTGGGTCACGAAGCACCTTGACGATGTCCTGATAACGAGTGATCGAATAGAAACCAGAGTTTGGCTTCTCCTCCTCGTTCCAGTGAATGGGGCTCTGTTCGCGCAGGGTTTCAAAGGTCTGCCAGGGCGCTCCGTTCTGGAAGAGGTCCAGATTTGCCAGTGAGATGTTCGGTACTGAGTTCACGTCGACTCCATTCAAGGATTGCTACCTAATGTGCTGCAATGATTCTCTCAAAGATTGTTCGGATACGAATCATTTTTAGAATAGTCATAAACCGCCACTTAGCGATGGAAAAATACTAAATGTTATTCATTCGGGACTAAATGGTCTGCCAACTGTGGTTAAGTCAGTTGAAAGAAAGGCGGTGGTTTCATGGCAGGTCTGCACACACTCAACGAAACCGAGCGACAGGTTGAGGCTAGGTTTAGCAACTCAAACATAGATTTTCTTGCCATGGCTGTGAGCTCGAACCTGTTTCGTGCGGCCACCGCGGTTCGAAACCACCTGGAAAGAACCGTGCTTTCGCGCGAAGATCTATCCTGGACCGCCTTCGTGGTTCTGTGGGTAACTTGGATTTGGGAACCCATCGAAACCCGCCAGATTGCCGTGGAAGGTGGCTTTTCGAAAGCCACGCTGACCGGAGTGCTCGGAACCCTTGAGGGTCGAGGCTTACTAAAGCGAAGCAAGAGCGAGCAAGACGGTCGCCTTGTGCTGGTGAACCTAACCGACGTCGGCCGCGAGCTAATGAACCGGCTCTTCCCAGAGTTCAACCTCGAGGAAATTCACGTCGTTGAGACGCTTTCGGAACAATCCAAAAGAGAAGTCGCCGATCACCTGCGCGAAATCACGAGGCATCTAGAAAGCTAGGCATTTAGAAAGCTAGGCACCAATCGGCTTAGCTTTTGCCGATTCCTCGACGAAGCGGCTAAAAATCTCCGCCTGATGCTTATCGGTCGCGGCGTTGTCTTCGGGGTGCCACTGCACTCCATAGGCCCAAGCCCCATTATCGATCGCAAAAGCCTCGGGGTGGCCAAGCTCGGCCCAGGCAATAACTCGCAACCCATCCCCCAGTTGTTCTGGGGGAGGGGAGGATCAGAACCAGAAGCCAATTTCCTGATCAGGAAAATCCATCTGGATAGAGAAAAAGTTTTTTCAAAAGTGGGTGGGAGGGTCGTTTTCGACAGGGGGTCAATTTTTCTCTGGGGAATTTCATATATATGAATTCGAGCCGGAACCATCGATCCCGGCCAAAATCTCCTCCTGAGGTCATCCAGTCCCCAAAAACTTCGATTCCTTCAGACATGTCCCCATCAG
>CAZLWT010000227.1:0-2584 GCA_964563325.1 uncultured Rhodoluna sp.
GCGAGGGTGTCGGAACCCTTGACGCGCAGCATCGAGCCGGCATCGGTGTCTCTGAAGTCGTGAAGCCCGTAGTCGTTTCCAACCGAGTAGCCAGCGATATATTCACCAGCCTCGGCCGGTGAAATATTGCGACAGGTTTTGCCGATGATGATGACGATTTCGCCCTCATAGTTGAGCCACTTGCAGCCGGCGGGCCGAACAACAGCGCCGCCGTGGGTGTTCAACGCCGTGATTGGCTTATGAAAATAAGTCGGGGCAGCAGGCAACTTGGTCATGAACTCTTGGGTGCGTGAGTCGTAGTTGAGGTGCACCGCAATGATTTTTGTCGGCTCGGATGGCGCCAGGTGGACAGCGTCTTTGATTGCGATGCGGCGACCGTCGGCGGCAACCAAGTCATCACCGTCACGCAAAACCTGTGAGGGGTAGCCGTCAAGCAATATTCTTCGATACTCAGTCACGCGATAACACCATATCCTTAGGTTTCGGGAATCCGCCCGCCGGCTTATCGAACCAGATGTGCACCTGACCGGTGCCAATCGAGTTCTCGTACTCACTGTAAAGCCTGCCCTTTGCGGTGTTTTCATCCTCGCCGAGGGCGCCAGCCATGGTCAGATAGTGAAAGAAGCCGGCTTCTGGTTTGAACTTGCGGAAGGTATCGAAATCGTCGAGCACGGCTTTGTGGTTGCCCTCGGCGAACCAGGCCATGACCTTTTTGTCGTATTCGTAGGCCTCTGGGCTAAAGATATGAATCGGGTCGCTGGCCTCATGCTTGCGCAGGTTTCGCAGGGTGTGGAAGGTGTGCGAAAGGGCGCCAGAGCCAAGCAACAAAACCTTGCGGTCGGAGTCACGAATCGCCTCGCCAAGTGCGCGACCGGCTCGGATAAAGTCTTCCGGGGTGCCAGTTTGGCAAACCGAGAGGCTCACCCATTTTTTGTCATCGATTCCGCGACCCAGGTAGTGCCATAGGTTCACGGTTGCGTAAAAAATCGGGAGCTGCGGGTCACTGATTGGGGTGATCCAGGTGCCATTTTTCTCGTCATAGTTGGCCAGCGAGTTGGCAAACTCGGGGTCGCCCTTAAACGAGTAAGGAATTTGGCTCATGCCACGTGGCAGTTCTTCGCTTGTGAAGAGCCCCGAGCGCTCGGCATGCGAGGTGACAACGAACTCGACCGTGGTGGCCCAGTGCGAATCGAGCACAATGACGGTGTCATAGTCGAGGGTCTCGAAGATCTCTTTGCGCAGCCGCTTGAGCCCAGGCACAAGCGAAATCTCTTTGCCGTCATTGAGGTCATAACGCACCTCTTCGGGCAGCATGATTGTTGGCACGTGAGCCAGGATTGCGGCCCCTACTACTTCACCCATGAACTATTCCTTCCATCCGTTTGGCGAAACAACCGTGTTTTTCACATCGGCGTAAAAGTCGAAAGACCAGTTTCCGCCCTCGCGGCCGACCCCTGATTTCTTGGAGCCTCCGAAAGGTGCTCGCAGGTCGCGCACAAAGAAGCAGTTGACCCAGATGGTTCCGGCCACCAGCTCTTTGGTGATGCGGTCCGCATGAGCGCGGTTGCCTGAAACAACCACGGCGGCCAAACCAAACTCGGTGCCGTTGGCCATCAAAAGTGCCTCGGCGTCTGACGAGAAACTTTGCATGCAAAGCACCGGCCCAAAGACTTCGGCGGTGACTATTTCACTGCCGACCGATGGGTTTCTAACCAGCGTTGGCTCGAAATAAAGCTTGCCGAGTTCGGCGTTTGGCTCACCGCCCATGACGATGGATTGGCCCTCGGCTCGCGCCCGATCAACGAAACCCTTGATGCGGTCAAAGTGCACCTGATGAATCTGCGGGCCGATGTCGGTTTCTGGGTCGCGCGGGTCGCCCTGCTTCAACTTCGATGCGCGCTCGCGGAATTTCTCGGCAAAAGCATCGGCCACGTTTTCGTGCACCAGCAACCTTGTGCCGCTTAGGCAAACCTGACCGGCGTTGTCGTATTGCTCAACGGCTAACTCGGCGGCCAAATCTAGGTCGGCGTCTTCAAAAACCAAAAGCGGGCTCTTGCCGCCAAGCTCGAATGAGCAGGGGGTTAGGTTATCGGCGGCCGCGTGGGCAATGACCTTGGCGGTTGGAACCGAACCGGTGAATGAGATTCTGGAGATGTCGGCGTGAGCCGTCAAATCGGCCCCAACCTCGCGACCGAAGCCGAAAACCACATTGAAAACACCATCTGGGATGCCGGCTTGCTTGGTGAGGTCGGCAAAGAAGGAAGCGCTAAGCGGGGTCCATTCGGCTGGTTTCAAGACCACGGTGTCACCCGAGGCGAGCGCCGGCCCAATCTTCCAGGTGGCAAGCATTAGCGGGGCGTTCCAAGGAGTGATGAGAAGCGCCACTCCGGATGGGTCCCAAGAAATGTTGTTGCTGTGGCCACGAGTTTCAAAGGCCTCGTGATGCAGGTTGTTCATCGCCCACTCGGCGAAAAAGCGAATGTTTAGTGCCACGCGAGGCATGACACCGCGACGGTGCGAGCGCAGGAGCGAACCGTTATCCATCGTCTCGATTTGAGAAAGTGCCTCGATGTTGGCCTCGACC
>CAZLWT010000228.1:0-2526 GCA_964563325.1 uncultured Rhodoluna sp.
CGCTCGGTCTAAACCTATTCAGTCAGGGAATCGACCCGAAGATTGATTTCAGCGAGCTTGATGAAATCAAGCGAACGGTCGAGTACTGCAACCAGCTTCCGGTGCCAGAACGCAGCCCTTACGGTGGCGACCTGGTGTACACCGCCTTCTCAGGGTCGCATCAGGATGCAATCAAAAAGGGTTTCGAGTTGATGCACAAGGAAGCCGGCGAGCGAGGGGTCTCGGTTGATGATTTGGTTTGGGCGGTTCCGTACTTGCCGATCGACCCTAAAGATGTCGGTCGTTCTTACGAGGCAGTTATCCGAGTCAATTCGCAATCGGGCAAGGGTGGTGTCGCTTACCTGCTAAAGGCAGACCACAACCTAGATTTGCCTCGCAAATTGCAGATTGAGTTCTCGAGGGTTGTTCAGAATAAGACCGATTCCGAAGGCGGCGAAGTAACCTCTGAAGCCCTTTGGGATATTTTCCAAGATGAATACCTTCCGGCTCCTGCCAGCAAGCCAGATTTGAAATGGGGTCGTTTCGAACTAAAGCGAATGCGCACCGCTAGCGATATGGACGGTGCGGTTTCGCTTGAGGTTGTGCTGCGCGATGGTGCCGCGGAAGTTGAAGCCACGGGGTCGGGCAATGGTCCGATTTCGGCATTCCTGAACATCCTCAACCAGCAGGGTGTTTCGGTTCGCTTGCTCGATTATGTCGAACACACTCTCAGTGCCAGTAGCGATGCCCAGGCTGCTGCCTACATCGAGGTTGAAGTCGACGGCCAAACCCTTTGGGGTGTTGGGATCGATGGAGACATTGCCACCGCGTCGCTCAAGGCCGTTATCTCGGCCGTGAACCGGGCACTTCGTCGCTGACCTGTCGCAGTTTTTTGACGTCTCGATGGATACTTAAAGCGTGCCTGTTTATCGAGATGAAGCTGTCGTGCTGCGAACCCACAAGTTGGGTGAAGCCGATCGCATTGTCACGTTTCTAAGTCGGCAGAACGGGCAGATTAGAGCCGTGGCCAAAGGTGTTCGACGCACCGGTTCGAAATTCGGGGCCAGGCTCGAACCGTTCATGGTCGTCGATGTCCAGTTTTTTGAAGGTAGAAATCTAGACACCGTAAATCAAGCGGAAACCATCGGCGCTTATGGTCGCGAAATCATGGCCGATTATGCCAGCTATACCGCGGCCACGGCAATGGTTGAGACCGCCGAGAGGCTAACCGGGGCCGAAACGAGCCCACAGCAATACTTGCTATTGGTGGGTGCCCTGCGTTCGCTTTCCAAGGCCGAACACGATTCCTCTCTGGTGCTCGATGCCTATCTGTTGCGCGCCCTGGCAATCGCCGGATGGGCACCAAACTTCGAGTCCTGTTCGCTCTGTGAATCACCGGGCCCGCACAACTTCTTTGTTATGCAACTTGGCGGGGTCACCTGCCAAAACTGCAAACCGGCAGGAGCCGCGGTGATTGACCTCGAAACCACGCGCTTACTGGGTGCCCTACTTTCGGGGGATTGGGCCGTAGCCGAGGCCGCTGCGTCAAAAATCCGACTGGCCGCCTCGGGCCTTGTGGCCGCGTACTCACAGTGGCACATTGAGCGCGGGCTAAAATCGTTGCAACATGTGGAGCGCTGATGACCGAAAAATTGATTTCGCTGCATGACGAACGGTTCGTCATGCCAAAGTTTGAACCCGGCACTGTGCCCAGGCATGTGGCCATTGTGATGGACGGTAACGGTCGCTGGGCAAATGCTCGGGGGCTCACCCGGGTTGAGGGTCATAAAGCTGGCGAGGCGGCACTCATCGACGTTGTCGCGGGGGCGCTCGAGGCCGGGGTAAAGTACCTGACCGTTTACGCTTTTTCAACCGAGAATTGGAAGCGTTCGCCCGATGAGGTGCGATTCCTGATGGGCTTCAACCGAGACGTCATCCGGCGCCGCAGAAATCTTCTCAACGCCTGGGGTGTTCGCATGCGTTGGGCGGGCAGGCGACCAAAGTTGTGGGGCAGCGTAATCAACGAGTTGCTCGAAGCCCAAAGCATGACTCAAAACAACAGCACTCTGACTTTGACCATGTGCGTGAATTACGGCTCGAGAATTGAGTTGGTCGACGCCGTAAATGCAATAACGATGGATGTTGCCGCTGGCAAGCTCAAGCCCGGAAAGGTGACTGAGAAAACCATCCAGCGCTACCTGTCAACCGCCGATATTCCTGATGTTGACCTCTTCATTCGAAGCTCTGGCGAGCAACGAACTTCGAACTTTTTGCTTTGGCAGTCGGCTTATGCCGAGTTTGTCTTTCTGGACACCTTATGGCCGGATTTCAACCGGGAACACTTATGGTCAGCCATTCAAAGTTATTCCGGCAGGACCCGCCGATTTGGTGGGGCGGTTGACCAACCGAAACCGTAATTTATCGGTGTCGACTGCGTAGAATAGGAATTTCGCACCCAGACCCTGAATCCATCAGGGCCTAATACATCGGAGTTCATGTGGCTACCCCTAATCGTCTCGATTCAGTTGTTTCACTTGCCAAGCGCAG
>CAZLWT010000229.1:0-2526 GCA_964563325.1 uncultured Rhodoluna sp.
CGGTGCGTTCGTATTTGGCATAATCCAAGCCCGGTTGCTCAACGTGAGTGTGCAGCGCACGATCTATAAGTTGCGCCGAGAGACCGAAGGCAAATTGCACCGCCTGCCGCTTTCGTACTTTGACACCATCCAGCGCGGTGAACTGCTGAGCCGGGTGACAAATGATATCGACAACATCTCGCAGTCCTTGCAGCAGACACTCAGCCAGGTGTTGGTGAGCCTCTTGACCGTAATCGGCGTGCTCGCGATGATGGTCACCATTTCGCCACTGCTTTCGTTGGTTGCTCTGATTAGCATTCCGGTAAGCCTCGTGCTGACCATGGCAATCGCCAAGCGCAGTCAGAAACTGTTCGTCGCTCAGTGGGCCAAAACCGGCGAGCTGAACGGGCACATCGAAGAGAGCTTCACCGGTCACGCCCTGGTCAAGGTGTTCGGTCGCTCGAAGGCCTCCGAGAAACGCTTTGGTGAGCTAAACGAGCAACTCTATAAATCCAGTTTTGGTGCCCAGTTCGTCTCTGGCATCATCATGCCAAGCATGATGTTTATCGGAAACCTGGTTTACGTCGGCATCGCTGTCATCGGCGGTCTCTTCGTGGCAAACGGCTCACTCAGCCTTGGTGCGATTCAGTCGTTCATTCAGTACTCGCGGCAGTTCAACCAGCCGTTGGCGCAGTTGGGTTCGATGGCAAACCTGATGCAATCTGGCGTGGCATCGGCAGAGCGCGTATTTGAACTGCTCGATGCAACCGAGCAGTCGCCAGATGCCGAGGTGCCTGAAAGCCCGAGCGAGCGCACCGGTCGGTTGACCTTTGAAAACGTGGCCTTCGGCTACACCCCGGACTCGAAGCTGATTTCAAACCTGAACCTTGCTGTGAAGCCTGGCCAGACCATCGCGATTGTCGGGCCAACCGGGGCGGGCAAAACCACTCTGGTCAATCTGATTTTGCGCTTCTATGAACTCAATGGTGGTCGAATCACCCTGGACGGCGTCGACATCGCGACCATGTCACGCGAGGATTTGCGCTCGCGGATCGGAATGGTTTTGCAAGACACCTGGCTATTCAAGGGCACCATTCGCGACAACATTTCGTATGGCAACCCAACGGCTTCAGAAGACGCGATTATCGAGGCGGCCAAAGCCACCTACGTTGACCGTTTTGTCAGAACCTTGCCGGCTGGCTACGACACCATCCTTGACGACGATGCCTCAAATGTTAGTGCCGGCGAAAAGCAGCTCATCACGATTGCGCGCGCGTTCCTGTCGCAGCCAACCGTGCTGATCCTTGACGAGGCAACCTCCTCGGTTGACACTCGCACCGAGTTGCTGGTTCAACGAGCCATGGCGGCCCTGCGCAAAGACCGCACCAGCTTCGTTATTGCACACCGGTTATCGACGATTCGTGATGCCGACCTGATCTTGGTTATGGAGCATGGCGACATTGTTGAGCAGGGTAAGCACGAAGAGCTAATCCATGCCGGCGGGGCCTATGCCAAGCTCTACCAATCCCAGTTTGAAGCCACTGACGCCTAAGTGATTTTCATTTCCGATGGATACGCGTGCTAATCGCTGGCGTTGATCTTGCAGCCGAACCAAAGGGCACGGCGCTCGCGGTGATGGATTGGTCTGCTGACCGAGCGCAACTCATCGACTTGAAACTTGGCGTTTCTGACGAAACAATCGTCGCGATTGCTCCCGAGGTTTCGAAGCTTGGCATCGATTGCGCTCTTGGTTGGCCGATCGAGTTCGTGGATTTCTTGAAGCAACACTCAATGATTGAATTGACCGATTCCACTTTCGATGGTGGTCTGGCCTGGCGACGGCGAATGGCATACCGAGAAACCGACCGTCAGGCTCGCGAAATCACGGGGCGTTGGCCGCTGAGTGTTTCGACCGATCGACTTGGCATGACGGCGATGCGGTGCGCCGGTTTGCTTTCGAGGATGCAGCGCACCGGCATTGTGATTGACCGCTCCGGAGCCGGCAAAATCGTTGAGGTTTACCCCGGTGCCTCGCTCAGGCTCTGGGGTTTGGCAACCGCCGGCTACCGCGCCTCGCAAGATGTCAGACTGCAGCTCTTAGAACAACTGAGGTTGCAAGCCCCGTGGTTTGAGCCTGGCGGATTCAGCGACCTGATGGTCGAATCCTGCGATGCGTTTGATGCGGTGGTTGCGGCGCTAGCCACGAGGTCAGCGGCGTTGGGGCGGTACGAAAAACCGGCCGAGCAACTAATCGACCAAGCCCGAATCGAGGGTTGGATTGCCCTACCCAACGGGCCACTGGGCGAGCTGATCGATTAAGCACATCCATCGTTGCCGGTCGATAAACTCAAAACATGACAGCATTCTGCGCACCGTGTGAAGCCGAAGGCCGCTAGGTGGATTCGCTAAACCGGCACGAAGATTACGGGCAAGAGTCTCTAGACGAAACCCACCTGCTGGCAGACCCGATCAAGCAGTTCAAGATCTGGTTGCGCGAGGCAGAGGACGCCCAGATTTATGAGCCGAACGCCTTTGTGCTTGGCACCG
>CAZLWT010000230.1:0-2483 GCA_964563325.1 uncultured Rhodoluna sp.
CTAAACCACTGCCCTTTGGTGTTCAATCGAAGAGCAACCTTTGGCTGCGCCCCAGCCAGGCTCAGGCGTTCATTTGAGGAACCACCGGTTCCGGTCTCGAACTCGGAAACCTTTCCTATGAGCAGCGCTTCCACCTCTTCAGCTGAAAGTGCCCTCGTCGACTCTTTTTCGGCAACGAGTTCGTCTCGGTCGCTGACTATTTGAACCGCACCGGCGAGATCGAGCCCAAGATGTTTGAGCATCGCGAAGGCGTTGCGGGGCGAGACACCGTATCGTCTTGCGATGGCCGATAATGCGTTCTCGTTTTCTGGCAATAGCCCTCCTATAAAGGGCAGCACGGTGCGTTTAGCAAAGCGTTTTTCAGAAACGGGCATGGATAGCGAAAGTGGAGTTTGGCCCGGCTGATAATCCTGATGGTATTCAAAGGAGAGGTTTCCGGAGGCGTTTTGCTCCAAGACGCCACACTCGAGCGATTCCAGAAAAACCAAGGCACTCACGAGACGGTCCTTCTCGGCAAAAAGTATTCACGATCTTTTTGAATTTCCACGGTGTAGCCGAGCACTCCGATGACGTCTAAAACCATGCCTATCTCAACGCTCGGCTTGCCGTTCTCAAACGAGCCCAACCACTCTCGAGAAACCCCGGCTTGAGCCGCCAGAGATTTTTGACTCAGCCCAGCCTTGAGCCTGAGTTCGCGAACCTGCATCCCAAGTATTCTCGTTGTCTGCGGCACAGCTATCCTCCCGATAAAGTGAGCGTACGCACACACTAGCATAAGTGAGCGTTCGCTCACAAGTAGGAATGTAAATGAACGCTCACATTGAGACTTGTGACGGGGCTCAATTCAATTTCGATAAACTTGATACAACAGTGGGCAGCATCCCAGGTAATTATTTAAAGAAGAGGTTCTCGTGGCATTCGGTTTTGGGCGTCGTCGCCAAGCGGCAGTAAGAATAGCAAGCGCGGTGCAGATTTACATCGGTGAGGTAGCCCTATACGAATCTGCCGTGCAGAACGAGAACGTGCAGTGGCCCGCATTTTTGCACCTTCTGGACACTCGCGACACCGTGGCCGAGCTATCGGGCAAACATTCTGGCAACCGCGCCTGGAAGCCAATCATGCAAATGCTTTCTGAGACCGATGCCAAGTTCAGGTCGTTGACCGCTCTCGATAACTACGAGGTTGCCAAGCGACTAAAGCGTCAGGTCGGCAAGCGCAACGACGAATCGGACTACAACAATTGGTGGTGGCACAGGTTGCCAACCGATCACGAGCTTCAGACCGCTTGGGAGCGGGAAGCTAACTTCAAAATACTACGGTAACCGTTCCGGCGACCAGTTTCACTGTGATTTTTGAAAGTGGCGCCTGAGCCGGGCCAGCCAAAACGGCGCCGGTGGTTGGGCTAAATTTTGCACCGTGGCAGACACAGACCAATGCGGTTGAGGTAATCTGACCGACCGGGCAACCGGCATGTGTGCAGGTGGCATCAAAAGCCTTGAACGACCCAGACTTTATCTGGGTGATCAGAATGTTGCGCCCAGCAACCACAAAACTCTTGCCGCCCTTAACCGGGATGGCCGAAGCCTTGCAAACTTTATAGCTTTTGCCCGCGGCTTGGGCTGGCGAACCAAGACCAAGCGCGGCCAAAGCCGAACCCATTAATGCCAGTGCCGAGCGCCTAGAAAACATTACGGGCGACCGCGCAAAATGGCTTGCTTCACCTCGGCGATTGCGCGAGTTACCTCGATGCCACGAGGGCAGGCCTCGGTGCAGTTGAAGGTGGTGCGGCAGCGCCAGACACCCTCTTTATCGTTCAGAATGTCAAGACGAAGCTCGGCACCTTCATCACGCGAGTCGAAGATGAAACGGTGCGCGTTGACGATTGCGGCCGGGCCAAAGTACTGACCGTCTGTCCAGAAGACCGGGCAAGAAGTGGTGCAGGCCGCACAAAGGATGCACTTGGTGGTGTCTTCGAAGCGAGCGCGCTCAACCGATGACTGCAGGCGTTCCTTCTCTGGCTTGTCTGAGGCGATCAAGAAAGGCTTGATGTCGCGGTAGGCCTGATAGAACGGGTTCATGTCAACGATGAGGTCTTTTTCAACCGTCAAGCCCTTGATTGGCTCGACATAGATTGGCTGGGTGATGTCAAGGTCTTTGATCAGCGTCTTGCAGGCCAAGCGGTTGCGACCATTGATGCGCATGGCATCCGAGCCACAGACACCGTGCGCGCAGCTGCGACGGAATGTTAGCGACCCGTCTTGCTCCCACTTGATCTTGTGCAGGGCGTCAAGCACGCGGTCGGTGCCGTGAACCTGAACGTCAAAGTCTTCCCACTTCGCTTCCTCGCCCGACTCAGGGTCAAAGCGACGAACGAAAAGGGTCACCTGGAAAGAGGGGACGGCGCCCATCTCTTCAAAAGCCGATGCCTTGCCGGCTGGGTTTGCGGTTGCAGTTGCCATTAGTACGTACGCTACATCGGAGGA
>CAZLWT010000231.1:0-2477 GCA_964563325.1 uncultured Rhodoluna sp.
AGTTCGGTCATGAGAGCTTCCTAGTCGACCAGGGTGTGGCCGGTTAGACGCAAGAAAACGTCTTCGAGTGAACTGCGGCGCACCAACGAGGTGACGGGATCGAGACCCATTTCGACGATCTTGTTGAGGTCTTTCTCACCTTGCTCGCTGTAAATCAAGATGCGGTCTGGCAAAACCTCGAGCCGTTCGCCGATTCCCTTTAGTTGCTCGGCTACCTCGGCGTTGCGGCTTGAGCCGAAACGAACCTCGACGACCTCTTTGCTTGAGTATTCGCGAATCAAATCGGCCGGGCTTCCCTCGGCCATGATCTTGCCCTTGTCCATGACAACCAGGCGGTCGCAAAGCTGCTCGGCCTCATCCATGTAGTGGGTGGTGATGACCAGGGTCACGCCCTGTTCCTTGAGCCTAAACAGGCGATCCCAAAGCACGTGCCGGGCCTGCGGGTCGAGCCCGGTGGTTGGCTCGTCGAGCATCAAAATCTCAGGTTCGTTCACGAGTGCGCGCGCGATGGTAAGGCGGCGCTTCATGCCGCCGGATAGCTCATCGGTCTTGGCGTTGCGCTTATCTTCAAGCTGCGCAAACTCGATTAGTTCTTCGATTTTGGCCTTCACAAACTTGCGGCTCAGGCCAAAGTAGCGACCGTAAACATACAGGTTCTCCCACACCTTCAGCTCGCGGTCAAGATTGTCTTGCTGAGGCACAACACCGAGGTGGGCGCGAATCTCTGGACCCTTTTCGTTTGGGTCTTTGCCCAAGATGCTCAGGTCACCCGAGCTTCGCTGCAGGGTCGATGCGATCATTCGCATGGTGGTTGACTTGCCGGCGCCGTTTGGCCCTAGCAAACCGAAGGCCTCGCCCTTTTTTACCACGAAGTTGATGCCGTCGACGGCAACAAAATCACCGTAGGTTTTGGTCAGATTGCTGGCGATGATCATGTCGGTCACGTCGTTGTTTTCCGTTTCAGATTGGTTTGCCTTTTTGAGGTCAGCGCTCAAGAATAATACATTTTGAGAACGCTTACAGGCGGTAGCCTTAAAGTGATGTCCATCGCCGTTGAAAAGCCCGCCCTGAAAGCACCCCTGGTGCGAAAAGGCAACACTCGGGTCACCGGCAAAGAGCAGTATTACACCCCGGTGGGGTTGGCCGCAGAGTTGGTTGCAGCGGTGGCTAAAACCATAGGCGGGCTAGCTGGCCGAACCGTGATTGAGCCGGCCGGCGGCACCGGTGCCTTCTTGGTGGCGGCCGAAGCCGCTGGAGCCACCAAACTTTTGAGCTTCGACATCGAACCTAAGCACCCACTTGTGCAAGCCGGCGACTTTCTTGAGGTCGACGATAGCGTGCTGGCATCGGCCGGTGGCGACGCTGTGACCATATCGAACCCACCATTCGGCCGCAACAACTCGCTTAGCATTCCGTTCTTCAACAAGGCGGCAAACCACAGCGAATACATCTGTTTTATCGTTCCAAGATCTTGGCGCAAATGGTCGGTGATAAACCGACTCGATCGGCGATTTCATCTGGTTTCAGACCAGGACCTCCAGATTGATTATGTTGACGAGGCCGGGGTATTACTTTCCAAGCAAAATCGGCTCAGCACCTGCTTCCAGATTTGGCAACGCCGCGACACTCCCCGAGCGATTTATAAGGTCGCCGATCAGGGGCTAATCAGCAAGGTTGGCCCGCTTGAGGCCGATGTGGCACTGACAATCTTTGGCTATGGATGCGGAACCCTGCGCACCGATTTCGAACCGGTGGCTAACTCGACCCGCATGTTTCTAAAACTCAATCACCCGGCCGCTTTGCACGCCTTGCAGACCGTCGACTTTTCACGCTTTTATAAAAACACCGCTTATACCGAGGCGCTCTCGCTTCAGGAGATTAACTATCTGTTGAACGAGGCTGTATTCGGGAATCCGCACCTGATTGAAACGAGTTGAAGTAAGTATGAGCATGTCACCTGGCGGTCGTGGCCGCAGCAACCGCAACGGCAAAGACGACGGACCAAAAGCCAAGTTCAGCCAGTTGCTGCCGTACATTTTGAGCCACAAAAAGGCTCTCTGGCTTGCCGTAGCGCTATCGATTTTTGGTGCCGCCTTCTCGTTGGCCCAACCACTGTTGGTGGGTAATGTCATCAGCACCGTGCAAAAAGGTGGCGACCTCGCGCCGCTTTTGGTTTTGCTAATCGGCCTGATTGTCATTTCGGGTGTGGCAAGCGGCTATCAGTACTACATTTTGACCAAAACCGGCGAGGGCGTGGTTTTGGCTGCCAGGCGCCACCTTGCCTCAAGAATGTTGCGGCTTCCGATTTTCGAATACGACCTTCGCCGCACCGGCGATCTGGTCTCGAGGGTTTCCTCAGACACCACGTTGCTTCGCGCGGTGCTGACCCAGGGTCTGGTTGACGCCGTTGGTGGCGCGCTTATTTTCGTGGGTTCGATCATTGCCATGGCAGTTCTTGAGATCGGAAGAGCACACGT
>CAZLWT010000232.1:0-2469 GCA_964563325.1 uncultured Rhodoluna sp.
GCGTTCGTTCGCTTTTTTCGAAGGTTAAGTTCAACCCGGACAACCTAGACGACCTTGAAGACATTTTGATTCAGGGTGATTTTGGGGTTTTGGCCGCCGGCAACATTGTCTTCGAAGTTAAAAAACGCGCCAAACTTACCGGTGCGACAACCGAAACCGAGCTCAAGCAGATTCTGGTTGACGTGCTTGTCGAGGCCATGGATCACCCAGATAAATCGCTGAATCTTGATGGCAGCAAGTTTCCCTATGTCTTTTTGATCGTTGGGGTCAACGGCGTTGGCAAAACAACGACCATTGGCAAACTGGCTCGTTGGCTAACCGACGGTGAGTGGAACGTGGTGATCGGTGCCGCCGACACCTTCCGTGCGGCCGCCGTTGACCAAATTGCTACCTGGGCTGAACGTGCCGGCGCCGCCTTGGTTCGACCGAAAACCGAAGGCCAAGACCCGGCTTCCGTTGCATTCGAGGCAGTTGAAACAGCAATTCAAACCAATGCCGACATCGTCATCATTGACACCGCCGGTCGCCTGCAGAATAAAACAGATCTGATGGATGAGCTGTCGAAGATTCGCCGGGTGGTCGAAAAGCAAACCGCCATAACGGAAGTACTGCTGGTGCTAGACGCGACAACGGGTCAAAACGGTTTGCTTCAGGCAAAAGCCTTTGCCGATTCAGCCAACGTCACCGGAATAGTTTTAACCAAACTGGATGGCACCGCAAGGGGTGGAATCGTCTACACAATCCAGCAGGAGCTAGGTATCCCGGTCAAATTGGTGGGTGTTGGCGAGGGCATAAACGATTTCGCATTCTTCGACGCGCAAGAGTTCGCGCGCGGTCTGGTTAGTTAGTCTTAAGGTTCAGTTCTTCTAAGGAGCAACAAGTTGTTCGGCAATCTTTCTGATCGTCTCGTTGAGACCTTTAAAAACCTTCGCACCAAAGGCAAACTAAGCCCTGCCGATATTGACACCACGCTGCGCGAGATTCGCCGCGCACTACTCGAGGCCGACGTAGCACTCGAGGTGGTCAAGCTCTTCACCACCGCCGTTCGAGATCGTGCGCTCGGTGACGAAGTATCCAAGTCGCTAAATCCTGCACAGCAGGTTGTTCAGATTGTGAACGAAGAGTTAGTCAAAATTCTTGGTGGCGAACAACGCAAACTTTCTCTTGCAAAACAGCCACCCACGGTGATTATGTTGGCGGGCCTGCAGGGTGCTGGAAAGACAACCCTGGCCGGAAAGCTTGCGAAGTGGCTAAAAGATCAAGGGCAGACACCACTGCTGGTTGCTGCCGACCTTCAGCGACCAAATGCCGTGAACCAGTTGCAGGTTGTCGGTGAACGAGCCGGTGTCTCGGTTTTCGCTCCAGAGCCTGGCAACGGCAAGGGTGACCCGGTTCGGGTTTCCAAAGATGCAATAAAGCACGCCAAGCAAAAGCAGTTCAGTGTGATCATCGTGGACACTGCTGGTCGATTGGGTGTCGACGAAGAAATGATGGGCCAGGCGCGCGGTATCGCAAAAGCCGTCGACCCAGACGAAATCCTGTTTGTGCTCGACGCCATGCTGGGGCAGGATGCCGTCAACGTAGCCAAAGCATTCTCTGACGGTGTTGGCATCACGGGCGTTGTGCTAACCAAGCTCGATGGCGATGCACGCGGTGGAGCGGCGCTGTCGGTTGCCTCGATAACCGGAAAACCGATTCTCTTTTCCTCAACGGGTGAGGGGTTGGATGCCTTCGAACCCTTCTATCCAGACCGAATGGCCAGTCGAATTCTCGACATGGGAGACGTTCTAACACTCATCGAGCAAACCCAGAAGGCGTTCGATGAAGACGAAGCAAAGTTGTTGGCCCAGAAGCTGGCAACCGAAACCTTCACGCTCGAAGACTTCCTAGATCAGATGCAACAGCTACGCAAAATGGGTTCCCTGAAGAGCATGCTGGCGATGATGCCCGGAGCCGGACAAATGCGCAAGCAGCTAGAGAACTTTGACGAACGAGAGATTGATCGCACCGAAGCCATAATCCGGTCGATGACTCCTATGGAGCGTAAGTTGCCCAAGGTCCTCAATGGTTCTAGGCGTCTTCGCATCGCCAAGGGTTCAGGAGTCACCGTCACAGAGGTAAATTCCCTGGTGAATCGATTTGAGCAGGCTGCAAAGATGATGAAGACCGTGGCTCGGGGCGGTACCCCGAACTTGCCTGGCATGCCCGTTGGCATGGGAGGCTTCGGCGGGTCGAAGTCAGCCAAATCCAAGGCGAAAAAGCCAACTTCGAAATCTGGAAACCCTGCAAAACGTGCCGCTGAGGAAACCGCCCGTGCCTCGGGCAACGAAACCGTTTTGAAATCAGAAACGGGATCCGGTTCGGCTTTTGGCCTTTCAAAGTAGCGAAAACAACACTTTTCTGGCAGACTATACAGGTTGAAGTCCACTTGACCCTCTACACAAGTGTTGACCTAAACCCATAGAGCTT
>CAZLWT010000233.1:0-2463 GCA_964563325.1 uncultured Rhodoluna sp.
GGCTAATCAAACTGCCGCTTCTTCTCGTGTCGCTGGCTCCGCTTTTGATATCCTCGTTCGCCTTCAACTTCAATAACTTCACGATTATCTATCTGATAACCGGCGGTGGTCCCGCGGGTGATTCGTCCTTGAAAGTCGATGCTGGTGGAACCGATATTCTTATCAGCTTTGTCTATAAAATCGCATTCTCGACCGGTGTGGGCGCCGACTACGGTCTGGCAAGCGCATTCTCAGTCCTAATCTTCTTTATTGTTGGTGGCCTATCCATGCTCGCCTTCCGTCGCACTAAGTTCCTTGAGGAAGTTGCCTAAAATGTCAATCAAAACCACAATCAAAACCACCTATCGCAACTTCACCTTCAACGGAACCTCCTCGATTAGTGAATTTTGGAGCTTCGCGGTTGTTGCGCTGGCCGCCAACTTCGGCGCCTTCCTGTTTGCCCTAGCCCTAGGGTCAATGTTTGGCTCATCGGCGGTCTCAGCTGTCGCGGTCGCGCTGGTGCAACTGGGAACCTTCGTCATGACGGTGCTTCCACTGGTTGCCGCTGCCGCTCGTCGTTTGCGTGATGCCGGTTTCTCATCTCGCTGGGTATGGGTTCTGCTTGCCCCGGTTCTTTCGGGTGCGGCCGTGCTGGCCATGCTTGCAGCAGCAAGCAGAACTATAAAAGGTGCAAGCCATTCTGGGGTGCCGGCAAACCTGGTTGCGCCAGTGTTCGTGCTGATCGGTTTTGGTATTCTTGTCTGCTTGCTCTTGGTCGTCGCGCTAGTATTGCCAAGCAGAACGGCCGAGCAGGGTAACAAATACGCAACCGCTGCGCTAGAACGCCCAATGAGTTATTTCGCTTGGCTCAAGAGCCAGGGTTGGCGCCACCTTGTGGGAATCCTAGTTTGCATTTACTCGCTCTTCCCAATTCTTTACATCCTCTCGGTGTCACTGAGCGACGGTGGAGGAATCGATAGCGGTGTGCTCTTCACACAGTTCAACCTTGGTAACTACATCGCACTGTTTACCGATGACAACCCGGACCGCCCGTTCGTTAAGTGGATCATCAACACCGTCACGATTGCTTCGATTACGGCTATCGGCAGCGTTTTCCTATCGGCGCTAGCTGCATATTCCTTCTCGCGCATGCGCTTCCGTGGCCGTCGTGCCGGGCTTCTCAGCCTGCTACTTCTTCAGATGTTCCCGTCGATTCTGGGATTGGTGGCTATTTACAGCATCCTCAGCGAGTTCACCAAGTATGTTCCCGCCCTTGGTTTGAACACCCCGTGGGGACTAATTCTGGTTTACCTCGGTGGCTCACTTGGCGGTGGCACGTATTTGATGTACGGATTCTTCAACACCGTTCCTAC
Source organism: uncultured Rhodoluna sp. (assembly GCA_964563325.1). Classification (GTDB taxonomy): domain Bacteria; phylum Actinomycetota; class Actinomycetes; order Actinomycetales; family Microbacteriaceae; genus Rhodoluna. Next base: position 1,353 of record CAZLWT010000233.1, read on the forward strand.
CGAGCTAGATGAAGCCGCCAAGATTGATGGCGCCACTCACACCCAAATCTATTTCCGTATCATTTTGAGGCTAGTGGCCCCAATCCTCGCGGTCATGGCTCTGCTGTCATTTATTGGAACCTCGAGCGACTTCATCCTGGCTTCGATTGTCTTGAACAAGCCTGACCAGTACACCCTCGCCGTTGGTCTTGGTCTGTTCATCGACCAGCCATACAGCAAAAACTGGGCCATGTTCTGTGCCGGTGCGGTAATTTCGGCAACGCCAATCGTGGTTCTGTTCATGTCCTTGCAGCGCTACATTGTTTCGGGTCTAACCGGCGGCGCGGTGAAGGGTTAATGGCTGCTGCTGCATCACTTCCGGTTGCACTGCAACCGCATCATGACGGTTCGGCTCTTTATATAGCGAACCAGAAACCGCAGTTGTTAGACAAGGTCAAGATTCGGGTTCGGATTCACGAGGCCCTTGGCGAAGTTGCAACAGTCGTGGTCCGCTTTAGCGAAAGCGGCGAGGCATTTCCCTCAGCCCCGGCAAAAATAGTCGGCGGTGGCGATGGCTGGGTTTGGTATGAAGCAACAATCATCATGCACAACCCGAAAATGAATTACCGCTTTCGAATCGATCTAAAAAACGGTGATGTTTTTTGGTTGAACACCCTTGGTTTGTTTACCCTGATTCCAAGAGACATCAACGACTTCAGGCTGAACACCTATTCTTCGGCTCCACAGTGGAGCGCCTCGACCATCATGTACCAAATCTTTCCCGACCGCTTCGCTCGATCGATAAATGCCGATAAGCATAAGACTCCGGAATGGGCGATTCCTGCCGAATGGCAGGATCCGGTTATCGGCTCAGGGCCTGGCACTTCGGAACAGTTCTTCGGTGGCGACCTATGGGGCATCATCGAACACCTAGATCACCTCAAAAAACTGGGCGTCACCATGATCTACCTGACGCCTATTTTCCCCGGCAGGTCTAACCACCGTTATGACGCCAGCTCGTTCAACCAGGTGGATCCACTTCTCGGAGGCAACCGTGCCCTGGCAGCCCTTGTCGAAGCTGCCCATCGTCGTGGCTTTAGGGTAATCGGTGACCTCACCTCGAATCACTCGG
>CAZLWT010000234.1:0-2437 GCA_964563325.1 uncultured Rhodoluna sp.
GCAGGGAACTCAGTGCCTCGCGCACGGGAATGCGGCTGATACCAAACTCATCGGCGATGTCATCGGCGCGTATTCTTGCACCGGGTGCGATTCCACCGTGAATGATGGCGTCTTCGAGGGCTTCATGCAGTTGCTTTGGCAACGAAGTCGCCTCAATTTTCGGGCGAAGTATCTCTTGACGCAGGCGCTTTTTTGCAATCAGGGAAAGCGCACTTGGTTCAGATCGCTTCACCGAAGCGCGCTGGTTTACCTTACCTTTTGGGGTTGTTTCCATTAGCGTCCATTCGATTAGCGGTATTTAGAAAACCCATTGCAGTCAAGGTATAGAGTGACACGCAATTCAGCACCTCTTCCTCAAAAGCGAAATCGTCGATTCCGGCTGACTCGGTTGGTTGCGGTCCATAGCAGATAGCGTCAACCCCGCGTTGGCGCCAGCGACTGGCATCGCTTGCGGGTAGCCTTATCGCCAGTTCTGGTTTTGCAACCGAAGCCATTTCCGAGGCATCGTTCCAGGCTTTGACTAGCAAACTCGATGGATCGGTGACGTTTGGGTCCCAACCCTTTATCCTGTGGATTGCAATCACTCCAACCCCCAGTTCACTTTGAATAACGGTAGTGACAAGTTTCTCCGCCTCATCAATTGTCATTCCGGGTGGCACCCGAAGGTCAACTTCTGCCTGAGCGGCGGTTGCAACCTGACCTATGAAAGTTCCACTGGAAATGGTTCCAACGTTTACCGTTAGAACTCTACCGTCCCCTAGATCCCGATCGATTTCGAGCCCGTTAAGGGCGTCTGCCAAAGTTTTCGTGCCGAGCAACACGGGTGGAAATCCCGTCAAACGATCGACGGAAGCGACGGCCATAGCGATAAGAGCCGATGCTGACTTGCCGCGAATCACTGAGGATGAGTGCCCGCCGTTGGCAGTGGCACTGAGTCGCAGCCAAAGAACACCCTTTTCCCCGTTGGCTAACCTCCTAAATCCTGGCCCCTCTCCACAAATCAATCCATCGGCGAAAAGCTCAGGGTGTTCTCGCAGAATGTGGGCTGCCCCGTTGTTTCCAAACACCACTTCATCGCTGACCGCGGTAAAAGTCACCTTTCCAGACCAAAGCTCTTTATTTTGATTCAAGAAATCGAAGGCGTGAAGCATTGCCGCAACCGCCCCCTTCATATTGCCCATGCCCAAACCGAAAAGTTTGCCATCCTGCCTGGTCAGCTGGAAAGGTGGAACGGTCCAGAGTGACTCATCCCCAGTTGGCATAGTGTCTAGGTGAACGTTCAACACCAGATGCTTGCCTGGCTTGCCCGAATCGATTGAGGCCATAACCGAGGGCATCGTTTCAACCGCCGCGATTTTCATCGGGTCTAGTTTTCGTTCGGATAGGAACTGGTAGACCACATTCGCCACCTGACGAGTGTCACCCTCGGGGTTGATGCTTAGAGCGGAAACCAACTCTGAGCAAAGCTGAACGATTGCTTCGCGACGGGTTTCAACCGCAACCTGCAGTCCTTTGGCGAAATCGCTCAATGTCTGCCACTCGCTCATCTTGCACCCGCCGAAACCTGGCGCCTAAAATCAGCGCTGGCGAATGGGCCATCGGCGTCAATGCCGGTGGCCACAACCGCCCCGAAAACGTCGCTGCCCAGATCAAGCTCTTCTAGTTCGTAACCTCTTGCCTGAAGTTCACTGAACTTTGGATGGGTCTTTTCGATCAGCAATTTTCCGTCCTCACTTCGCCATCTGGGGCTGTTGATTGCATCAAAGAGAGTGCTGCCACGAAATCGCATGTGGCTAAGCACCTGAATCAGCGTCTGGACCTGTCCATCGGCACCCGGAGTTGCAAGTGCTAGGCAATCGCCCGATTCTTTCACCAAGAGGGCTGGTGCCAGCGTGTGAACTGGGTAGGAGTTTGGGGCGTAGGAATTGGAGCCCTTCGTGAAACCATCCGCTCGGTTATTCAGGGTGATTCCCAGTTCGGGAACGTAGATTGCCGACCCAAAGTCATCGAAGACGCTTATCAGTGACGAGACCGTCATTCCGGAGGCATCGGTGACCGCGACACCCGCGGTATGCAGATACGAGCGAGGCCCACCCCTTCTAGACGGCGCTTCGAGATTCACCTCGAGAGGTTTGTTAAGTAGTTCCATGCCTTCGGCAGCAACCGATTCTCGATGTTGGAAAGCAGCCTCGGTGACTTCGATTTCTAGGTGTTCAAGCAAAGAGTCAAGTTTTTCACTCGGTGGCACATTGCCTGGTTCAAATAGATCGAAGTTGTTATTCAGCCATTTCGCGACCATGGCCAGCAACACACCCTGTGAGGCCGGTGGTTGCACAAAAAGAGTGGAATCGGCCCAGGGGGTTGAGACTGATTTCTGTGCGACTACTTTCTGAGCCCGAAAGTCATTGGCCGTTAGTTGACCTCCAAATGAGTTGGC
>CAZLWT010000235.1:0-2433 GCA_964563325.1 uncultured Rhodoluna sp.
GAGGCCCAGCTTGACCTCGCCAGATTGCGTGAGGCTTTTGCGGCTCGTTTTGAGCAACAGGCAAACGAACTTTTGGCGGTGCAGCACAAGTTCAGAAAGTCGCTGAACCGTGCCGAATCTAAGAAGCGTTGGGCGGCTTTGATTGGCGAGCTCGAGAGCGAGTTTGCTGTGAAGTTGCCGGCCTTCGAACCTTATCCGTATTGGCTGCTTCGGCATTCGATTATTGATGAGCTTGGTTTTGGCGAGTTTTTCGGCAAGCTCAAAACCAAAGACGTTTATATAGTCAACGCCTACACCGACCCCAGGTTTGTTCGGGCCGCGCGCATGGCCGGTGTGACGGTTCACGACATTCAGCACGGCTTCGTTTCTAAGCAGCACCCGGCCTACAGTTTCTTGCCGGGCACCGTTGTGCAGTCGGCAAGCGACGAGCTTTTAACCTGGGGCGAGTATTGGAATACCGCGGGCAGTTTCCCCAAGCGCATGACTGCGCGCACCACCGGGCCAACCAAAGCGATGCTGGAATACCGGGCGCTGGCACTTGCCGAAAACCGGATTCGACCGAACCAGGTGCTCTTCACCTCACAGGGTGCAATCGGTCGCGAGCTGTTCGAGGCGGCCTTCGCCACCGCAAAAACTGCGCCTAATCTTGAGGTAATCTTCAGACTTCACCCTAACGAATCGCTTGAGGGTTTTGAAAAACAGGCGCTCGAATTGGCTGCCGGCCAGCCACTGCCGAGCAATCTAAGCATCAGTCACAAGGTGCCAATTTTCTTGGATTTGGTTTCTCGTTCAGAGTATTTGGTTGGCGCTTTTTCGACCACCCTCTTTGAGGGATTGTCGCTTGGTTGCAAGGTTTTGGTCTTGCCGCTTGCCGGTTTCGAAAACACCTTGCCGGCAATCCAGAGCGGTGACATTACGCTGGTAACAGACCTTTCAAAGTTGCCAGAGTTTCTGGCGGCAGCGAAACCCGCAGCAGACCCAAGTCGTTATTACAGCAATGTATCCAAGCTCTAAAGAATCACTACCGGCTCCTGAAAACCCCAAGCTCTAAAGGAAAACTTCGATGATTGATTTCAGTTTTAACGGCCGCAGCTTCGGTTATCTTCAGCCTTACCTGATCGCCGAAATCGGCGTGAACCACGAGGGTTCGATCGAGCGCGCCAAGGCGATGATCGATCAGGTTGCAAGGGCCGGTGGGCATGCCGCCAAGTTCCAAACCTATAAGGCCGCGACCTTGGCAGCCAAGACCACAAGCCCCGCCTATTGGGATCAAACCAAAGAGGCAACCTCTAGCCAGTACGAACTTTTTCAGCGCTGGGATAACTTCGGCCCAGCCGAGTATGCCGAGCTGGCCGAGCACTGCAAGTTGCGCGGCATCGACTTTCTTTCGACACCTTTCTATATGGAGGCCGTCGACATGCTCACGCCACTCATGCCGGTGACCAAGGTGGCTTCCGCCGACCTCACCAACATTCCGCTGCTTCGCAAGATTGGCGCCACCCACCGCCCGGTGATCATGAGCTGTGGCGCGTCTTCGATTACCGAGATTGCACATTCGCTTGACGTGCTGCTTGAGGCGGGCGCCGAGTCTGTCACTTTGCTGCACTGCATTTTGAACTACCCGACCCCGCTTGGTCACGCGCAGATGTCGCAGATTCAGGTTTTGCAAGAGCGCTTCGGCGACCGAGTTGCCATTGGTTATAGCGATCACGTGCGACCAGAAGACGATGGATCCGTTCCGGCACTCGAGATTGCCGCACTGTTCGGTGCGCGCGTGATCGAGAAGCACTTCACCGATGACAAGAATGGCGTTGGCAACGACCACTATCACGCTGTTGACGAGCATGACCTTCGTCGCTTTGTGGATAAGCTCGAGATCTACCGCACCCTTTATGGCACCCGCGAGCACAGTCTGGTTGCGCAGTCGCAGGCCATTAATAATGCTCGCCGCCGCGTTGTTGCCATTCGGGATTTGCCGGTCGGTCACGTTGTTGCCGAGGGCGATCTGATTGCGCTGCGTTCTAACGTTGGTATTGAAATCGCCAACTGGGATGACGTGGTTGGCCGCACCCTGGTTGAGGCGGTCGCCGCTGACCTACCACTCGAGTGGAGCAACCTGGCGCTCAACCAGCAGGCCGACTAGCTGTTAGCTCGCGACCTCGTTGCCTAGTTGGCTAGTTGGCTCGTTGGCAGGGCTCTGCTCGGGGGAGTTTCCTCAGGAAACCCAAAGTTTAAGACGCGCAATTCCCTGAATTGTCGCTTCTGAATCTCGCTGGCCGCCGGAAGGTCTTTAATCGGTCGGTTTATGCCATCCGATAATTGGACATGCCGGCTGGGGAGCCCAGTGCGCAGGATGGCACAGGCGTCGCCAGATATCGCTTCAGATAAACCAATGGATTAAGGAACTCTCTTGCGGGGGGCGGACGAGCTCAG
>CAZLWT010000236.1:0-982 GCA_964563325.1 uncultured Rhodoluna sp.
CAATGATGTCGGTTGCCCAATTGATCCGCTTACTGGACCTAGCAACCCAGGCATGGATGGAGCCTGGATGATGGTGGTAAAATTAAACACCGACGAATATGAACTGTGCCGAAATGCATTTTTGGCTTGCACTCTCCAAAAGTATTTCGTGTCGTAGTTAAGCGGAGTGACTTGATATGAGTTGGCTGTAATGGATGAATCATTGACAGTAAGTGACGCAAATAGCGAATCCGTTGATATTTGCAGCTGATAATTTTGCGCACCAGCGACCTGACTCCATGTCATAGTCGGTGTAACGGATAAATTTGTCGTCATATTCTCCGGGGAAGTCGGAGACGGCGGGGCCAAGACTGTGGTGAAACGCCATATCGATGACCAAGGACCAGATCCTACAAAATTGAATCCCCTCACTCTCCAATAGTATGCCGTGTTACCTTCCAGAGGAGTGACCTGGCAAGAATCACCTGTGAGTGTGGAATCATTATACGCAAACACAGTGAAGGAAGAATCCTTGGAAATTTGTAGCTGGTAGTTGAAAACAGTTGAGTCCCGATTCCATTGCAGAATGGGCGAAAGGGGTTGGTCTAATGAACCGCTAGACGGGGAATCTAAAAGGATTAGCGACAAGGGAACGGAGAAAGAGGATAGAGGGATTCGCCAAACAATACTATCGGATCCGGCGAAAAGATTCGAGCCGGAGGCGGTCAGAGCATGGATATCGATGCCTGCTAAACCGACTGCTGTCCAGCTTGCGCCGTTGTTGGTGGAAAGGAATACACCGCTTGGGGTCCCCGCAAAAAGATTTGTGTCTCGGACAGTAAGAGTCTTAACATATAGATTTGGAAGCCCAGAATTGACCGCACTCCAGTTCGCTCCATTATTAGTGGAGAGAAAGACTCCCCAATGTGTTCCCGCAAAGAGCTTAGTGCCGGAAACGGCAAAATTTCGGATTTCATAACTCGACAAACCGGTTCTGCTGGCA
>CAZLWT010000236.1:992-2396 GCA_964563325.1 uncultured Rhodoluna sp.
TCCGCTGGCAGTTCATCTGGTGCCTTTGTTGGTTGATTTATAACCACCGTCCTGCCATGTGCCGGCAAATAGATTCGTGCCGCAGACAGCCAGAGCCGAGACGCCCTGTCCCCCCAAACCCGTGCTCACCTTGGTCCAGCTTGTGCCATTGTTGGTGGAGCGAGAAACAGCATTGCTACCATTAGCACCTACGAAGAGATTTGCCCCATCTACAGCGAATGCATACATACTTGAACCATAAGTCGTCAATGGTATCCCGGCATTCGCCGCAATCCAACTATTGCCATTGTTGGTGGAACGAAAGACGCCACCATAAGTCGCGGCAAAGAGATTCGTTCCGCTAACGGCAAAAGCGAAAATGCTATCTCTTTCGTAGAGCGTATCTCTCGGCAAGCCAATATTCGCCGCGACCCAAGTTGTGCCATCGTCAGTGGAATGGAATATACCACCACCAATAACCCCAGCAAAAAAATCCGTGCCACTGACAGTTATACAATTAATCGCGCCCCCAAGAGATCCGCTAGTTTGAACCCATTGAGCTTGAGCTATTTGTGTTGAAAGTAGTAAAGCAATTGCGAAGAAAGTATAAGAACGATTCATACCGTAGCATCCTTCTCAATGAACGATAGAAATAATAAATGCCTCATCATTTTCAAGATTGAAGAATCCGAGGCATTGAATTAGATGGTGTCCGTTGATTTCAACTACGGGCCCCAGCGCTGTTTCTACATACAAGATGTAGCCCCGCCAGACAAAACACGTCTCAAATAGAATCGCGTTTGTCTGACGGAGGAAATATACATGAAATCGGCTGCAATGTCAATCAATACCCGTTGGACTTCGAGCGGGCGATAAACAGCGTCGTCGCCAGCTTCTGCAGCTCATCATTGCCCAGTTGAATGCCGGATTCACGAATGACTTCAGCGGCATCCTGAACACACTGCAGCAGTATCGCCTTGAGCCCATCATCCCCGGCTGCAACAGCCGGAAGCACTTCAGGAAGTGCCTGCCCGATGATCGCAAACTCAACAGCCTTGCCTTTCTTCGTCAGCTGGATCTCTGCACCAGCTGTTAGCCGGTTCGTCTGAATGAGCTTGTGGACATCCTCGCTGGCAAAGTATGCCATCTCGATTCCATCTGTACCTGCAACAGAATACAGATAGAACTTACCGTGCGAGTTCTCCCCGGTATATGGTGCCTGCTTAAGCAGCTTTAATCTGACTGGCTGGTTCTGCGGGAGTTCGAGCTTGGGACGATTCCCGTTGTTCTGTGTCGTTGTGGGGGGCATGTGCATCTCCTTGTTGAATGGTCTTGTATGAGAATTTGGACTGCGCAGGAGTCAATGTGACTCCTACAGGCGGCTTCCGATTGAGCTTGATCCAAGCCGCGATGGCTGTCAGATCG
>CAZLWT010000237.1:0-2389 GCA_964563325.1 uncultured Rhodoluna sp.
ACCCAAGGTCGAGGCTGGAAGGTCAGGAACTGGCCGTGGTGTTGTGGCTGGTGGCCGGGTTGAACGCTAACGACCTAAAACAACTCGAGCAAAGGTTGCTGCAAATTTGGCAGTTTGAGCCCGTGATTGTCGAACGAGTCGACTCGATGGCCATAGTTTTTAGAGATGCCAGCGAACTGCTTGCCTAGTTGACCGGTCCGGTGTATTTTTCACCAGGGCCTTGACCAGGGGCATCTGGAAACGCGGATGCTTCACGAAAAGCCAGTTGCAGTGAACGCAGCCCATCGCGCAGTGGACGTGCGTGGTGGTCTCCCAAGTCGGCGGCGGATGCAGTTATCAGCCCGGCAAGCGCGGTGATGAGTTTTCGCGCCTCATCGAGGTCGCCCTTATAACCGTCCTCGCCCAAACCACATTGCACAGCGGCGGCGCTTAGCAGGTGGATGGCTGTGGTGGTGATTACTTCAACCGCGGGCACCTCTGCCAAATCACGTTCGGCGTCTTGGCTAAAATCTGACAAGGTATTCTCCTTTGGTTTGCTTTCTGCTAGGCTACTTCATGGCTCCGAGGTTTATCCTCGGTCAGAAGTGGATTAAAATCCCACCCGCGTCCACCGATTTCTATAGGTTGCCGGGTAAAGCTTGGAGACATTTTCGTTTCTGTGCGCAACAAGTTCGCTTGTAGGCGTGGCCAATTAAGTCACGTCTAAGAGGAGCAACAGATCAGCGATCCCCGTATCAATGACCGCATTCGTGTGCCCGAGGTTCGCCTCGTTGGTGCCGCCGGTGAGCAAATTGGCGTAGTCAGAATTGAAGACGCACTGCGCATGGCGCAGGAGCAAGACCTCGACCTAGTTGAGGTTGCCCCAAACTCAAAACCGCCGGTTGCCAAGCTCATGGACTTCGGAAAATTCAAGTACGAAGCTGCACAAAAAGTGCGCGAGGCTCGCAAGAACCAGGTCAACACCGTTCTAAAAACCGTTCGTTTTGGTTTGAAGATCGATGCTCATGATTACGGCACCAAGCGTGGTCAGATCGAAAAGTTCCTCAAGGCTGGCGACAAGGTCAAGGTAATCGTGGTTTTCCGCGGTCGCGAGCAGTCGCGCCCAGAGATGGGTATCAAGTTGTTACACAAGCTTGCCGAAGAAGTTAACGAGTGGGGTTCAGTCGAATCCAATCCGTCGATTGATGGCCGAAACATGGTTATGGTCATTGGCCCGCTAAAGAACAAGGCAGAAGCGAAAGCCGACGCCAAACGAGCAGCAGATAAGGCCGGAAGTAAAGAGGCCCCGTCTGCCGTCGAAGCAGCATCTCAGACCAAGGAATCAGCGGCACCGTCCGCTGAGTAGAAACAGGAGAAAGCAATGCCAAAGCAGAAGACCCACTCTGGCGCCAAGAAGCGTTTCCGCTTCACCGGTAGCGGCAAGTTGATGAAGCAACAAATCAACATGCGCCACAACCTTGAGCACAAGTCAAGCCGTCGCACCCGTCGTCTAAACCAAGACCAGGTAGTTTCATCTGCCGACTTCAAGACCATCAAACGTCAGCTCGGCAAGTAGCCCTCGAACTTTAGAACTAAGGAGCATCAAAAATGGCAAGAGTAAAAAACGCCGTCAACTCGCACAAAAAGCGCCGCACAATACTTGAGCGCGCTTCGGGTTACCGCGGTCAGCGTTCACGTCTATACCGTATGGCCAAGCAGCAGTTGCTGCACTCGTTCGTATACGCATACAACGACCGTCGTGCCCGCAAGGGTGACTTCCGTCGCCTGTGGATCCAGCGCATCAACGCTGCATCGCGCGCCAACGGCCTTACCTACAACCGTCTAATCCAGGGACTCGGCCTAGCCGGTGTCCAGGTTGACCGTCGCATCTTGGCTGACCTCGCCGTAAACGAGCCAGCCACGTTCGCAAGTTTGGTTGCCACAGCTAAGGCTGCATTGCCAGCCGACACCTCGGCACCTAAGGTCAAGTAACACGTGCTTACTGATCCCAAAGCCAATCAGGTTCGCGGGGTCGCAAAGTTAGCCAAGAAAGACGCCCGGTCATCGACCGGGCTCTTTCTGCTTGAAGGCCCACAGGGTCTAAAAGAGGCGCTTGACCGACCAAAGCTGATTGAAGAACTGTATGCCACCGAAGAATGTGTGGCCAGATACCCCGAGCTCTTTGAGCGCGCAACGAAGGCCCGAGTTGAAGTCAAGCTCGCCACCGAAACCGTGCTCAAGGCCCTGACCGACACAACAAGCCCGCAGGGCGTTGTTGCCGTTGTTCAGCAGTTGCACGTAAGCCTCGATGACATCATTGCGGCTAAGCCAAAACTGGTTGCCGTGCTTTCTCAAATTCGCGACCCGGGTAATGCCGGTACCGTTTTGCGCGCAGCCGATGCCTCTGGTG
>CAZLWT010000238.1:0-2363 GCA_964563325.1 uncultured Rhodoluna sp.
TCTGTGCCGCCTTGATTGGTGGTAGCGCATTCGCCATGAATGCGGTTTCGGCCCCTAGCTGAACAGTCATCGGTACAGCAGGATTCAAGCAACCGAGTTGGTCAAGACGTTGGTCAGATGGCTGGCTCAACAGATGTCTCTGACGGTGACGTTGATGACTCAACCAGCCCGGGCACTCAGGCAGACGCCAGCGATGCTGGAGGCCCAGTTCAGGATCCCGCCAATACCTCGAACCCGATTGTCCCAACTCAGGATCCAGTCACCAGCGTGGCAGTTCCACCGATTAGTTTCGGCGGTGGCGATGACGGCGATGACGAATCCGCCGACGGACAGTCCGATGACAACTCAACCTTCAACTCGGGCGGGCAGTTTAGTTCGGGTGACGATGGCGACAGCAACGAGCAGGAGTCCGATCAATCGGACGATTAATTTCACAGACTGAAAAACCCAACCGTCTAACCCCTTTAACGGTTGGGTTTTTCGTTGCTCAAGAGGTTGGATAGTTTCGATAGGCTATAAGAAACCTTAGTGAATCGGGACCAACATGACTTTCGCCGCCGCAATCAAGAGCGCATTCAACAACTACGCCAACTTCCGTGGGGTGGCCTCTAGGTCTGCCTACTGGTACTTCTTCCTGTTCACCGCCTTAGTCGGAATCGTCGTGTCGACCCTCACCTCGGTGATCGATAGCGCCTCACACACGACCGCCGCAGGCAACCTATCTGGTCTGGTTAGCCTGGCACTTTTCTTGCCTGGCTACGCGGTTCGCGCTCGCAGGTTTCACGACGCCGGCTGGTCGGGTCTTTGGATGTTGCTCGAGTTGTTGCCATTGGTTCTTGTGATTGCAGCGCTTCCCACCATCATTACCAACCTTGGCGTCTTCACCCCGGACGTGCTCAACTCCTTCACCAACAACACCAACTACATGCCAGACCAGAAGGTACTCGACGCGGTGCTTGCCATTTTGGCCTCGCTGGTGCCCGCGCTGCTGGCTGGAATCGGCTACAGCATTTTCTCGCTGGTCATTTGCCTTCTGCCAACCAAAACAGCCGCTCAGGGAAACCGGCACTCCAAGGTGGCTCAAGCGGCAGTTGCAAACCCAGCTTCAGACTCTCAGGGCTGGTAGCAGATACAAGCTTTCCTGACCTGGGCGCAAGTAATGCGCTATAGTTGTGAGGTTGCCGTGTATCGGCCGCGGAGAAACAGCGCCTAAACATTGTGTTTTGAGCACCGCGCAGCAAGTTCTTGAAAGGAACAAAATGTCACTTGACGCAGCAGTAAAAACTGCAATCATCGAAGAGTACGCAACGCACGAGGGTGACACTGGTTCCCCAGAGGTTCAGGTCGCAGTTTTGACCCACCGAATCAAGGACCTAACCGAGCACCTAAAAGAGCACAAGCACGATCACCACAGCCGCCGTGGCTTGCTGTTGATGGTCGGTCAGCGCCGTCGCCTTCTTGGCTACCTGCAAAAGGTCGAGATTGCTCGCTACCGTGCACTAATCGAGCGCCTAGGCCTTCGTCGATAACCTTTGCTATTTTGAAAACCGCGCCTCGAGGGGCGCGGTTTTCTGCATTCTAGGATATGTCGCCCTCCTCTGTTAGTCTTAGAGCAGAGCAACGTGGCAGGTTTTGCTGGTCTTCGGTTGTGGATCTTGGGGTAAAGAGCCCAAGGTTTTCTACTGATGACCAGGGCATCCCTCCAATGTGGGCAAGTTAACTTGCCGCGAACGCTCGCGTGTGCGAATCGATGCAATAGAAACGATCGGAATCGATCAAGCCTTTTCGCGCGCAAATGAGGTAAAAAGAGGAGGGACCATGGAAGGTCCAGAAATCAAAGCAACAGAGGCCATTATTGACAATGGCAAGTACGGAAAGCGCGTTATTCGGTTCGAGACCGGACGCTTGGCCCAGCAGGCCCAGGGCGCAGCTGCCGTTTACATCGACGAAGAAACCATGTTGTTTTCGGCTACCACTGCAAGCAAGCAGCCAAAAGAGCAGTTCGACTTCTTCCCGCTAACCATCGATGTTGAAGAGCGCATGTATGCCGCTGGCCGCATCCCGGGAAGCTTCTTCCGTCGTGAAGGTCGCCCATCAACCGAGGCCATCTTGGCTTGCCGTTTGATCGACCGACCACTGCGCCCATCGTTCGTCGATGGTCTGCGCAACGAAATCCAAGTTGTGGTTACCGTTTTGGCCATCGAGCCTGACGAAATGTATGACGTAGTCGCGATCAACGCGGCTTCGATGTCAACCCAGCTTGCCGGTTTGCCATTCTCTGGCCCAATCGGTGGCGTGCGTGTTGCACTCATCGACGGTCAGTGGGTTGCCTTCCCTAAGCACTCACAGCTCGAGCGCTCGGT
>CAZLWT010000239.1:0-2360 GCA_964563325.1 uncultured Rhodoluna sp.
TCTTGCCATTCACACGGCTGGAGTTTTGGCTTCGGCTGGAAGCCAGACACTGACCCCCACCCCAACCATCGACGGCACACTCAAGGTGGGCTCAAAGATCTCGGCCGTCACAGGCCTTTGGGATTCCGGTGTGACCTTCACCTACCAGTGGTTCCGCAACGGAGCATCCATCGGCGGTGCCACCAGCATCGATTACTCGCTAACTCGCGATGACTTCGACAACCTGATTTCGGTTGCCGTCACCGGTTCACGCTTTGATGCGGTTTCTTCAACTCAGGTGAGCGATGCGGCTTTGGTTCTTGCCGGTGTTTACCCGAACGCCCCTTCGGCGACGATTGTTGGAACCGGCAAAGTCGGCGACACCTTGACCGCCAGCGAGGGTTCATGGTCGGGTTCCCCATCGTTTATTTACCAGTGGCTTAGAAACGGCACAGCCATTGATGGCGCCAAGAGCAAAACTTATTTGGTGACCCCAACTGATCTTGGTCAAGACATTACGGTGCGAGTCCAGGCCCAGAACCTTGGTTACGAAGATGCAACCAGCACCAGCGCAAAGGTTGTCGGCGTGCTCGGTGTGCTTCCTCAAATCACAAAACCTCAGGTCGGCGGCACTTTTGCGGTCGGCAACTCGCTAACCGCTTCGGTTTCCAACTGGGATAACGGCGCAATCGTCACCTACCAGTGGCTACGAAATGGCACGGCTATTTCTGGTGCCACCTCGGCTAGCTACTCACTGGTAGCGGCAGACTACGGCGCGTCAGTATCGGTTATCGCAACCGGGTCAAAGTCTGGCTATGCGCCTTCAACGGCTACCTCAACTGCGAAGAGCGTTGTGCTTGGTGTGCTGCAGGCCTTGACCGGACCGGTTCTTCAGGTTCCGGCTCAGGTTGGCAAGACCTTGAGCGTGAGCGTTGGTCAATGGACCACCGGAACCGTGCTTTCCTACCAGTGGTTCCGTGCCGGCTCGATAATCACCGGTGCCACCTCGGCCAGCTACACGTTGGTTGCTGAAGACCTCGGCAAGTCGATCACCTACACGATTACTGGTTCGAAGCCTGGCTACAGCCAAAAGACTCTCTCGAGTTTGGCAGTTGTGGTTCAGGCCGGTGTTCTCAAGTCAGCTAGCCCTACGCTCTCGGGTGTTGCAAACGTTGGCAAGACGTTGACCGTCAACCCTGGCGTTTGGGATTCCGGCGTGCAGCTGAAGTACCAGTGGCTAAGAAACGGCAAGACCATTGCCGGTGCATCGGCCAAGACCCTCAAGCTCACGAAGTCCGACTTGAAGGCCTTGATCACGGTGAAGGTCTTTGCAACCAAGAACGGTTACACCCCGGTTGCTACCTCAACCAAAACTCCGTTGAGAGTTCTCAAGTAGCGCTCACCGGTTAGGCAGCAAGGTTGGTCGTCTAGATTCGTCTAGGCGGCCAACCTTTTTCTGACGATGGATGCGCCTTTAGCGCACAACTACCCTGCGAGCCGGGCCCTCTGGCGTTCCGGCCTCTCAGCCTCTAGTAGTCTGATTGAAACAGCTTTATGGGGGAGTTTTAAATGCGTTTTTGGGGTAAATCAAAGATTTCGTCTGTCGTGGCGATTGTGGCGCTCGCGTTTGCGGGGGCCTTCGGTCCTGGCTCCCTGGCGGCCTCGGGTGTCACGTACATGTCACCTATTTCTGGTGTGGTTCGTGATTTTGATGGGAATCCGGTCTCTGGGGTGAACTTGTCTTACGCGGGCTCGGATAACAACTCTTGGTCTGGGACTTCGACTTCCACTGATTCGACTGGTGCGTACAGTTTTAGTGTCTCGCCGGGTACGGGTTGGGTCCGTTTATCTGATTGGAACGGTCTTCAACTAAGTCGATTCGTGACACCTTCACAAGGCGGCGACCCAATCAGCGTTGACTTCAGTATGCCAAGAGGGCACACGGTGACTGTTCGGGTGGTCGATTCAGCAACTGGTGATCCAGTTCCAGGCGCGCGCGTAAACGTTAATGGTGGCGCATATTTTTACGCATATAAAGACTCGAACCCAAACAATTATTTTGCGACTTACAGCTTCCAAAGATATTCCTATGAGTACGGGAGCGCACTCACTGATTTGAACGGCGAGTATCGGTTTTGGTCCGTTGATACTTCTGAGTTTGACTCGAGGTTGTCAAATGTCGCTGTTCATGATGCTGTGAACGGCTTCTGGGGAAATGTTCAGGCGGTGGATGGTTCAAACACTGCTCGCACGAGTGGGTTTGTTGCGGTTGGTGAACTAACTGCCGATAAAACCGTGACCATTGAGTTGCCAGCACTGACCACGGTTTCTGGTGTGGTTCGTGATTTTGATGGGAATCCGGTCTCTGGGGTGAACTTGTC
>CAZLWT010000240.1:0-2351 GCA_964563325.1 uncultured Rhodoluna sp.
GCTCTTCCGATCTCCTGGTCCATCTCGCGGGCCAAGTCGTAATACTGTTCGTTGAGAGTCGCATTTATTATCTGGCCTTCAGATTCAGGTGTCAGCATTCTTTTCTCACTAGCCGACCAAGTTCGATAAGAATCCGCGTATGCCTGCAAAGTTGGCAGCGGAAGCGTGAGAGTTCGAAACCACTCGGAGATGTGAAGATGATGCGGGATTTGGTTGATGCCGATTGAACCGTTGTGCAAGATTACGACCTTGTGCTGTGGCCCGAGTTCATAAATTTTTTGGCTGTTTCCCATGGACTTGCCCTCGCCCCCGGTAAAAGTTGTTACATAGGTATCGGACGCAACTGCGATTCCAGAAAGATTCATTACGGCTACCTGAGCGGTCATTTAGTTCCCCTTTGACTAAGCGTTCTTGAACGATAACACCCGCCTACGACCCGCCCCCTGCGCTACCGTCGGAATGTTATGGTCTTGAAACATCCAATAAATGGCACGTGCACGAAAGCCCAAAGAGGGGTTGCAAAAGTCAATCAGCTAAGTCGCTTTCGGGGTATGAGAGCCAATCCGCGCCAATATTTCCAACACACTAATCTCTGGGAACTTGCCTGCAATTATTTGGAGGGCTTCACGGGCTTCATGCTTTTCATGGGCAGTCAATGCTTCGGCAACAATTCCCAGGTTGTGTCGAGCTTCTTTGCTCAGCTGGTCCAACACTTTGAGCAAATCCGAGTTGCGAGCCCAAAAAGGTTTGGCTTCAGTTTTGGAGAAGTAATATTCATCGAGGGTTTCCCGGCACTCAACCACCCAGTGTGGCTCTGGCTGAAAAACCGAATCACTAGTTTGAAACAAATCAGCAGTTTGGCTTCCACCATCGATGAGATAGCCATCTGACTCACGAAGGCCATCTTGGCGACCGTCGGCCAGGTAAGAACCATTTAGCGCCCCTACAAACCCCGTCATTGCAACTTCCTGAAATCTGGAAAGGAGTGGGGCGTTTATCTCGGAACTTGGGTCCTCAAAGAGGTCCGTCAACTTTCCAAAAATTTCACTCTTTTCACAGAGTTTCACTTTCAACTTCTCGAGAAGAAAATCATCAACTTCCAGTGAGACTTCTGAGTATTCCGAATGGCGCTCGAGCAGGTTTTGGAGTAAATCCCTATCCTGTTGCCTCAAGTTTCCAAGAGAATCCCAACCAAACGATATTGCTACATCGAGCTCCCTCGCCTCGTCAAGGCAGAAGTCTTCCAATAAGCCCAAAAGCTGACTCTCTGAGCCATCTGACATGGTCAGAACTGGATCGCCAGGTTCATCACCATGGAAAGTCTGTAGGTAGAGAACATTTGGAAGTTCATATATTCCAGCTTCACCGCTCCAAGTTACTGGAACATCGCTATCAGTGAACCAACTGTGCGAAGCTATCTGCCGCGCGCCAACGATGCCCGATTCATCCACTAGCACTGGAACCGTCTGCCCAAGACTGGTTTCTAGCAACCAAAGCCATGAAATGGTTTCTCCCTTAGATACCCGAATAAACCGAGGAGAGAACGGCAAGCCCTCAGCTTCAGTGCCATACCACTCATCGTCGTTGAGAAAATTTGCTGCAGGATCAACAACTGCCCTTGCATCCTGATTTATTGTTTCATCTAGCTCAAAGTCACCAAGCTCTATTGCCAAGAGGCTGGCGACGTGTGCCGCCTCAAGGGATTCGTCAAAAATCTCAACCAGCACAATCTGCGAAGGCGTTACTTGAAGTACAGGCTTGGCAACGTTAACCTGCTCAAGTGAGTATTCGTGTTCGGTTCGGATTCCGTCAAAACCTATGATTGACACCTTTACGGCTGAGACTTTATTCATTTGGCTCTCCCCCATCCGGCCTCAAAAAGTCCGGGTAATCGTTCCTCAAACTCTGAAGTCTGATACGGGCCGATGCCTTTTCAACGTCTTCGTCGATGATGAAAAAGTATTGCTGCCGAATGTGGTCTTTGTGCAAAAAGTTCGTCACATTCTTGGCACAACGCTTACAACCGATTGGGTTTCGCAATATCCGATCGCAAACATTGTCGCAGTGACTACATTGGCCCGATTTGAGCCTCACGCCACAAATGCATTTGCCAGGTTGAGTTAATAGCGGATTTCCTTTTACAAGGTTTCGTAATCTAGACATCGTTCCCTATTCCGGGACAAATAAACGCCCCTATAGTTTTGGGGTCGAAACCCCACCTTGCCAGCACCGATTGGTACCAGCCGCATCTTCCTCCGGGGGCACCCACCGATGGTAGGGTTGCCTATCAGCTAGCCGGAAGGCTTATCGCTGAACTCTTAATGCTAAAAATAAATAACCGAAACCCCCTC
>CAZLWT010000241.1:0-2271 GCA_964563325.1 uncultured Rhodoluna sp.
CGACAGCGTGGCCGCCATATCGGTTGGCATCATTGATGGCGAACCTTTTCTTGACCTTGCCTATACCGAGGATGTCCGGGCTCACACCGACATGAACGTGGTGGTGACTGGTGCTGGCAAATTTGTCGAGGTTCAAGGAACCGCCGAGGGTGTTCCGTTTGACCGCGATGAGCTAAATCTGCTTTTAGATCTTGCACTCAAGGGCACGGCCGAACTCACCAACATTCAAAGGCAACTGCTGGCAGAGCAGGCCCGGGCGTGAAGGTAGTTCTGGCTTCGCATAACGCGGGAAAACTGGGGGAACTATCGGTCATTCTCGGGCAGAGCGTGCCGCATCTGGAACTGGTCGGTTATGAAGGCCCCGAGCCTATTGAAGATGGCGTCAGCTACCTAGAAAATGCTTTGATAAAGGCCCGAGCGGCACACGCCCACACGGGGCTGCCAGCAATTGCGGACGACAGCGGCTTAGCCGTTGAGATTTTGGGTGGCAGCCCGGGCATCTTCTCGGCTCGTTGGGCCGGTGGCCGAGACAATGTCGCCAATCGCAGACTGTTGCTGGCGCAACTGGCAGATGTTAAAGAAGAACACCGAAACGCCGCATTTATCTGCACGATTGTGTTGGTAGAAAGCTCGGGCGAGACATCTTTCACCGGAATCTGGCAGGGATCCATCGCCTTCGAAGAGCGTGGCACCAATGGTCACGGTTACGACCCGGTGTTTATTCCAGAAGGCTTTGTCGAAACCGCAGCCGAACTGTCAGCCGAGTTGAAAAATCAATTCAGCCACCGTGCGATGGCGCTAGAGCAATTAGCTGCGGTGCTCGCGGCGAGACTTTAAAACCTCGAGCAGGATTGGGATTGTCGAGACGACGACGAACCCGAGGGTGAAGTACTCCACGTGATCGCTTACGAGCGGAATTCCACCCAGGAAGTATCCGAGCAACGTGACTCCGGTGCCCCAACCCATGACGCCTATAACGTTGAACTGCAAGAATTTGCGGTAACTCATTTCACCGACCCCGGCGGCCACTGGAACGAAGGTTCGCATTACTGGAACGAAGTGCGCCAGGATGATTGCTTTTGATCCGTATCGCTCAAAGAAGACGTGGGTGCGCTCAACGTTCTTGTGGCTGAAGAACTTGGAATCCGATTTGGTGAACACCGCCGAACCAAGAGTGCGGCCAATCCAGTAACCGGTTTGATCGCCAGCCAGTGCACTCAGCGAAATCAGGAGACAAACCAACCAGATCGGAAACCCAAGGGCGCCGTTGGCGACCAATAGACCGGTTATGAAGAGCAGGGAATCTCCGGGTAGGAAGAAACCTACTAGTAGCCCAGTCTCAATAAAGACAACGGCTAAGACCACCAGGATGGCCAGGGGGCCAGCGTTGGTGACTAGGGTAACAGGGTCGAGCCAGCTTATTCCAAACATGTGCCCCTAGCAGGATTCGAACCTGCGCTCACGCCTTCGGAGGGCGATGCTCTATCCCCTGAGCTATAGGGGCCGGGGTCAGTTAAGCCTAACAGCGTTGAATGCGAGCCGTGGTTTCTATACTGAACACTGGGGGTTCACATTGAAAGGCTTCAGGTTGAAATTCGACAGGCGATTCTTGGCTACCTTGGTTGCCACCGCATTGCTGCTGACTTCACTCACCGCCTGCGCTAAAGCAGAAAAGCCGGGCGATTCGGTGGTCGAGATTATTGGCGCTTTCGGCGGGGCTCAAGCGACCGCTTTTCAGCGTGAACTATCGGCTTGGTCGAAAACCAGCGGTGTCAAGGCGATATACATTCGCGTCCTAAATTTCGATCAGAAAATCAAGTGGGTAGTCAAACACCGCAGTCAACTGAGCCCCGACATAGTCATTTATCCAAAGCCGGGTAGTTTTATGGATTTGGGTTCAGGGCAAAGGCCGCTGGCGCTCAATAAACTGGTCGACCTAAAGGCGGTTCAAAAGTCGCTTGTTCCGGGATGGGTGGACCTTGGTTCTAGCAAGGGTAAGGTCTATGGATTGCCGATCACGGCAAGCGTGCAGTCGCTTATTTGGTACAACCCAGCCGCCTTCAGAAAGTGGGGGTACCGCCCGCCAACCAGCGATAAAGAACTGGCGACCCTGATTGCAAAGATTCAGTCTGATAAATCAGGCTACCCGTGGTGTTTTGGGGTGCGGGCCAGCGCCAACCCCGGAGCGGCAGCGGGGGACTGGCTCGAAGATTACGTGTTGCAGTATGGCGGCATGGATTTGTACAACCGGTGGTGGCGCGGCGATGTTCC
>CAZLWT010000242.1:0-2254 GCA_964563325.1 uncultured Rhodoluna sp.
GTAAGACCTGACCGGCTGGACGGTTGGAGTCGGGGTGGGTGTCGGGGTCACCGTTGGCTTCACGGTCGGCTTTACGGTCGGCTTGACGGTTGGCTTAACGGTCGGCTTCACCGTTGGCTTAACGGTCGGCTTGACTGATGCGGTCGCCGAGGGCGTTGGCGAGGGTGTTGCAGAGGGTGTTGACGACGGTTTTTCGCTTGGAGTGGCAGTTGGCGTTGGATTGGCCGTTGGCGTTACCAGCGGGGTCGGCTCGGCAGTCGCGCCACCATTTTCATTGGCATTGCCGTCACCCGCGTTGGCGAAAGGGTTGTCGGTGCTAGACCCAGATCCATCGGCTGTGTTTTGAGATTCTGGCGCACTGATTGCGCTAGCGGTAACCCCCACTGCGGCGATGAGTACCAGTGAAAGTGCGATTGACACCAATCGGGTTCGCGGCTTGGACTGGCGCAGAAGGCCAGCCGGAACCCTAATGCGGCGAAAGGGCGACTCAATGAAACGGTGGCTAAGTGCCGCTAACAGCACAACCGTGATCAGCATTACTGGAACATAGAAAGCAGACTCGGCGAACTTTGGGTTGACCAGCGGAACGAACACGATTAGCGGCCAGTGAATAAGGTAAATCGAAAACGAAATCTGCCCCAGATAAACCACGGGCCGAAGGGCAAAGAATCGCCCCGCTAGCGAACTTTGGTAGCCACCACCGGTTGCAAAAATAAAAGCTGCCGCCCCGACAGTTGGTAGCAGCGCCAACCAACTTGGGAAGGCCGTTTGCTGGCTGAAAAGGAAGTTTGCTGCGAGGATGGCCAAGACACCTGCGGTGGCAAGAAAGTTTGCGGTGTTTCTGCTGAGACTGACCGATTTTCCAAAGGTGATGACGGCCAGTGTGGCGCCGAGGCCCAGCTCGTAGCCACGTGACAATGATGAGAAATACGCGACGTTTTGATTCTTGGCGGTATCGAAGATGGCCCAGATTAGCGAAATTGCGGTGAGCCCAATGATGAGCGTGCGTGCACTTTTGAGCCAAGCCGTCTTTTGAGACAGGCGTTTTGACAACCAGAGCACGGCAATCAATTGAGCTGGGAATACTAGGTAGAACTGCTCTTCAACTGCCAGCGACCAGTAATGCTGAAACGGCGAGACACCGAAGCTGTGGTTGAAATAGTCGGTCGATTGTTGAATCAAATGGAAGTTCGCCAGAAACAGCGAGGCCCAAACCCCATCGGCGGCTATTTGCGATGCCCTAACCGAATTGAAGAAGACGACAGCGGCCAAGCAGGTTGCGATGACAACGGCCAAAGATAAAGGCAGGATTCGTTTTGCTCGCCGAAAATAAAATGCGCGCATCGAGATCCAGCCGGCTTCGAACCCCCCGAGGTGCTGAGTCGAGTGGTACTCCGAAAGCAACAGATTCGAAATTAGGAATCCCGAGATCACAAAGAAAACGTCAACACCAACGAAACCGCCAGCGAAACCCGCGATGCTCAGGTGTGAAAGAACGACTAGAAAAACAGCTAGGGCGCGAAAACCGTCAATCTCAGGGCGATGCCTCAAGGTAGCTCCAATAGTTGGGATGTAGGGAACTCAAAACCCACTCATCGCACAATCAGTTGGTTTGACTCTAGGTTATCTCAGCGAACCTACTGCCGAACCCTGGTCAGGCAACTTGGAATGTTCATTGAAGAACCGCATGACCTGTGTGATGAAGTCTGTGGTGGGTCGCAGGAAATGTTTACCACCGTAGACGGTCCAAAGCTGCACGGTTGTGCCAGCGGAGCAATCGGAGTAAATCGTTTTTTGGGTCTCCGAGCCGGGCACTGAAACGTCCAGGTCGAAGTGGGTTTTCAACTGACTGGGCGGTTCGCTGCAGCCATCTAGCTGCGACCAGATTGTCGAAACCTTGGCCGCCGAGGGGAAAGCCGCCCCCCGCAAAATTCCACCCTCGTATGCAATCGTCTGATCGGCCGTGCCATGAACCTGAATCATCGAGACGGGCTCGGATGGCTTGCAGTCGTTTTGCGATGGATAACTAGACCCGGCAACCGACACTATTGCCGCGATGCGACTTGCCTGATGGCAGGCCATTCGGTGTGCCATGAACCCGCCGTTTGAGAAACCGACAACATAAACCCTTCTCTGGTCCAACGAGAATCGCTTGGCGACCAGGTCAATGATGTGTAATAAGTATTTTTCATCGTCAACGTTTATATGGTCCACGTTGCAACAGGCAGGGGTGGCGTTCCAGAATCGCTTGTGC
>CAZLWT010000243.1:0-2248 GCA_964563325.1 uncultured Rhodoluna sp.
TTATCAACGTCGTCGCCACTGAAGAGGAACGAGCCAAGCACCTTACGTGCGTCGGTGTCGGCTAGCTGAGGAGCCGCCTGCTGCATGTTCTGCAGCACCGTCTTGTTGACGTCGAGGGTCTCATGTTCCTGCGCGAAGTAACCAATCTTGAGCCCATGGCCCGGTTCAATCTGACCGGTGTCTGGCTTGTCAATTCCGGCGAGCATTCGCAACAGGGTGGTTTTTCCGGCGCCGTTTAGGCCGATGATGACAACCTTCGAGCCCTTATCAATCGCGAGATCAACGGCCGTAAAAATCTCTAGCGAACCATAACTCTTGCTGAGGTTGCTTGCCATCAACGGAGTGCGGCCACAAGGTGCCGGATCTGGGAACTTAATCTTGGCCACGCGATCGACTTCTCGAACATCATCGAGTTCGCTCAACAAACGCTCGGCTCGGCGAACCATTTGCTGCGCCGAAGCTGCCTTTGAGGCCTTGGCACCGAACTTGGCGGCCTGCAACTGAAGCGTTGAGGCCTTCTTCTCGGCGTTCGATCGCTCGCGCTTGCGACGCTCCTCATCGGCTTCGCGCTGCTTCTGATACGCGCGCCAACCCATGTTGTAAACATCGATTACCGATCGGTTGGCATCGAGATAGAAAACCCGGTTTACCGTCTCCTCGACGAGGTCAACATCGTGACTGATCACAATGAGCCCGCCTTGGTAGCCCTTTAGGAAGTCGCGCAACCAAACCACGGAGTCGGCGTCCAAGTGGTTAGTCGGTTCGTCAAGCAACATGGTGTCGGCGTTAGAAAACAGGATTCGAGCCAATTCGATTCTTCGTCGTTGACCTCCCGAGAGGGTGGACAGTGGCTGCGTTAGCACCTGATCCTTGAGGCCAAGGTTGCTGGCAATCGCCGCCGCCTCCGCTTCGGCCGCGTATCCGCCGGCCGCCATGAACTCCTCTTCGAGCCTGGTGTAGCGGCTCATGGCCTTTTCGTAAATTTTTTCGTCGGTGCTGCCCATGTCTTCGGTGGCCTTGGTGATTTTTGCCAAGATGTCGCCGAGACCTCTTGCGTTGAGAATGCGGGTTCTTGCAAGCTCGGTTGGGTCACCGGTCCGCGGGTCCTGAGGCAGGTAACCTATTTCGCCGCTTCGCTCGATTAGTCCGGCGCTAGGGGTGCCTTCGCCCGAAAGAAATTTCGTCAAAGTGGTCTTACCGGCTCCGTTTCGACCGACCAAACCGATCTTGTCGCCTCGATCAACTCGAAAGTTCACATTGTTCATCAGCAGACGAGCGCCGATTCGAATCTCGACATCGCGCACGTTAAGCATGACTTACTCCAAAAGTAGGGTGAGGATTTGTCGCTTATCTCGGGCGACCACCAAAGTCTCTAGTCTACAATCGAGTAAAGCAGTTTGTATCTAGCCAAAAATTCGAGGAGCCAACTTTGTCATTACTTTTGACTTCAAATCCCACAATCGTTGATCGCCTAATCCCCCGCAGCTTGGTCGCGGATTTCGCTCTCGTGGTTTCGGGCACCGCACTAACCGCGGCTGCCGCTCAAGTTTCGATTCCAATGCAGCCGGTACCTATCACGGGCCAGACTTTCGCTGTGCTATTGGTTTCGAGTGCTCTGGGAATGAATCGTGCCGTGCTTTCGATGGGGCTCTATGTAATGCTCGGGGCCCTCGGGTTGCCAATCTTCACCGGTGCCAAATCGGGTTGGGCCTTCGGTCCTACCCTCGGCTAT
Source organism: uncultured Rhodoluna sp. (assembly GCA_964563325.1). Lineage (GTDB taxonomy): Bacteria > Actinomycetota > Actinomycetes > Actinomycetales > Microbacteriaceae > Rhodoluna. The sequence goes on from CAZLWT010000243.1 coordinate 1,733, forward strand.
CTGGTTGGATTCATCTTGGCCGCGGCAGTTGTCGGTTGGTTTGCCGAGCGCGGCTGGGACAAAAAGTTCTACGGCGTTATTGCCAGCTTTGTTCTTGGAAATCTAACGATTTATGCGGTTGGCCTTCCAGTGCTTTCCGAATTCCTTGGCACCGTGCAGTTGCCAAATGATCTCGTGTCGACTTTGAGTGCGGGATTCTTTCCCTTCATCGCCGGCGACCTCATTAAGATTGCTCTGGCCGCGGCGGTTCTGCCACTAGCCTGGGCCGGCGTTAAAAAGCTCAAAGGCTAACTCTTTAAAACAAAAAACCCCGGTTCGGAACTTGATGTTCCGATGCGGGGTTTTTTTATTACTAGATTGAAAAGCCGATTGATCGCATTTGCTCGCGACCATCCTCGGTTATTTTTTCTGAACCCCATGGTGGCATCCAAACCCAGTTGATCCGAAAGGCCTCCACGACCCCGTCTAGGGCCTCGGCGATCTGTTCTTCGATGATGTCGGTCAGTGGGCAACCGG
>CAZLWT010000244.1:0-2239 GCA_964563325.1 uncultured Rhodoluna sp.
TTGTTCCTGAACCAGTTGTTGTTCCTGAACCAGTTGTTGTTCCTGAACCAGTTGTTGTTCCTGAACCAGTTGTGGTTCCTGAACCAGTTGTGGTTCCTGAACCAGTTGTTGTTCCTGAACCAGTAGTGGCCGAGGAATCAACCGCCGACATAGCTGCCAACCTGAATGCCCTTTACGCCACCCCAAGTGTCACCGCATTCGATGAACTTATTGCCCAACCGGGTTCGACCGAGACAGAAAGTTCCTCTACTTCCGACGCGGACCTCGGGTCGGCAGAAGAGATGGTTTCTGAGTACGAGGAAGATCACCTCATCGCGCCGTTGGCTTCGCCCCTGGCTGGCCTCGCCGTTGCCGATGTCGCAGACACTGATGAATCCGAAACCAAACTTTCGGCCTGGTCAGCTACCTCCCCTTGGATAGTTGCCTTTGGTGGATTAACCAGTTTGGCGCTGGCTTTGATTGCCGTGTCGAGCTCCCAAAGTGATGCGCTAAACGCGATTATCGGAATATGCATGGGGCTGAGTTTGGCCGGTTGCGTTCTCGGGGTGGGTGCCATCGCGGCAAAGCGAGGTGGATCACAACTGTTGCTTCTTTCGAGAGCGGCCTTCGGAGTCGCTACCAACTATGTTCCAGCCGTTATTGTGACCCTGGTCAGGTTAGCTACCTTGGCTTTTATTTTGGCCTGGGGTGCCCTAACGGCATTCGGCTTCCTAAAAACGTGGAAGCCAAACGGCGCCATGTCTTTTAGTGTTTCGGGGTTCGATTTGAATGTTCCCTATCTATGGCTTCTGGTAACCGGGTTGGTAGTTCCTGTATTGGTGCTCGGACTTTTATCAAGAGTGTCCCGCAGGTGGGTCACTTCAATCTTGGCAATCGTAAATATTGCTGGGTCGATTGGCTTCATCGCCCTGGGCGCCATGTCAGCCAAAGACCCGCTAGCAACCTTCACTGACTTCACCGGTTTCAATCTGCTCACGGTTGCCAAGCTGACTGCCTTGAGCTTCGCTGCCGTCGTGCTGCTCTGGGCTCCCTTTGCCGCTGACTTCCCGAGGCCATCCAAGGCTTCGGGGTCTTCATTTCGCGTGTTTGGGGTCACTTGGCTTCTGGTCGCTGGCCTGCCAATAGTTCTAGTAATCGCGTCATCGGTGCTCATCTCCGGCAAGCTGACTTCGAATACCGTGTTCAACTCTTCCTACTTGGAGGCCACACTTGGCTTCAACTCTTGGCAGGTAATAGCGACGGCTGTTGCAATCCTGGTATCCATCGGATCTGTCTTTTTGATGCAAGCTGTCTCAATTCGCGACGGCCTGGTTTCGCTTAACCTTCGCGAACGTAGGCTTTGGTTTGTCCTAATCCTGATAGTCACCACGGTGGTTGCGGCCTGGTTGGGCGGCCGACTTGGGCTAGCCGGAATGGCTTACAACCTTGAAGGATACCTTGGGGCCTTGAGTATTCCAGTTTTGGCATGGGTTGGAATCATCGTGAGCGATGTTCTTCTTAGAAAACTGGATTACCACGCCGTTTCTTTGAGGCGTGGCTATGGCTTCTATCGAAACTTCACCTGGTTTAATCTGCTCGGCTGGCTGTTAGCAATCCTGCTGGGATACGGACTTGAGCGCAGTCAACTGCAGGAGTTCAACTGGTTCGGGTATCTCTTGGCCCCGTTTAGCGTGGGTTCATCTCTTGAATCGTGGCACCTTGGTTTTTGGGCGTCATTTGTCTTGGCTGCCCTTTTTCCGATTATTTTCGGGTTGGGGCACATCAGAAGGCAAGAAGTGGAAATCGGGGCCATCGAAGCCAGAAGGCTCGACTTGAACTCTGTCCACGGAATAACCGAATAACCGATTATGCATGCAACGGTTGCAGACATTCTTGATTCTTGTGAACGGCTGTGGCCGGTTGCTGGAGCAGAATCCTGGGATTCTCCCGGTTTGGTTTGTGGTTCTGCAAAATCCCAGGTTTTGAAGGTTCTGTTGACCGTTGACGTCACCATCGAACTAATGAGTGAGTCGGCAGAGTACGATCTCATAATCGCGCATCACCCCTTTCTCTTGAAGCCAGTGCAGTCCGTCGCCGAAAACACTGCCAAGGGCGCGGTGCTGGCGATGGCCATGAAATCTGAAACTGCTCTGTTTGCGGCGCACACCAACGCCGACATAACCGAGCATGGAGTCTCTGACACTTTGGCAAGAGCCTTGGGATTGCTCGACATCGAACCACTCGTATCTACCAGCGCGGG
>CAZLWT010000245.1:0-2239 GCA_964563325.1 uncultured Rhodoluna sp.
GAGTTGGTTTTCAAAAAACGTAAGGCCGTCACCGGGGAATACCATCCGGGCACTCGCTACTTGGTGATCGTCCAATCAACCTAGGGGCCGCAAGGGTTGGTTCGAAATTACGCGTTCGACAGCGTGACCTTGGCCCTGTGGAAGTCAAGCGATCGAGTTTCCGTCGTGGTCAACATCCACCCCAATTTCGATATCACGATGGATAAAGAAGAGATCACGGGCAACCCGATTGACGTGGTTTCCAGATTCCTAGGCATCGGCGATGTGATTGCCGTGCGCGTCTATCGCAACCCGCAGGGCAAAACTCGACTGCGCATGATCGACATCGACGATGACGAGATTGTCTTGCCGGCGCTGTCGTTGCTGCCAGGTGGCGAACCTTGGCTTTCAGAAGATCGCCCGCTTTACGAGCCCGAGGAAATCGACCAGCAACCGCTCACCCAGATAACCGAAATACCAAAAAGCTTCGACTCGGATACCGGTCTCATCACCCTTCCGACGACTTCGGACCAGTCGGCCGTTCCGCTGCCTGCGCCTGGTCGTTTGCCGGGAATGCAAACTGCGCCGGTGGCCAAATCACTTCAGGCGCGTCAACTTGAGCAAGCATCCATCGCCGTTTATCAAGAGCGCTTGCGCCTGCAGGACTTGCGCTATCGGCAACTGAAAGATGAGGCCCAGCAGATTGCCGCGGAGCGCGACGAAGCTAAGAAAACCGTGAAGCACCAGACAGCAAAGATAAGTGAACTGCAAAAGGAGCGCTCTGATGCTCGCTCGGGAAACCGAAGCAAGCAACGCACCTCTAGCACCACCTATTCGCGACGCAATCGTTTTGCTGGCGACCAGGATTGGTTTCGCGAAGAGGTGCGAAGGGTTTGGATCAGCAAATACACTCCAGAAGACCGACTTCAGTACCCGCTGAAGGATGCGAACTGGAGTTTTGGTGAACGCTTCTTCAGTTATCTGAACGAACGAGAACTCGATGAGGGCGAGATTCGCAAGCTGGTGCGCTGCGTGCTTGACCTGGTGACCACGCGCAACCGGTTGGACGACAAACGAGAACAACATCCGCTTTTGGCAAACGGTCGGCCATACGTGCGCGAAGACAAAGCCGCCGGCATGCGCATATATGTTGAGAGCGGAGTTGCTGGCGCCAAACGGCTTCACTACTTTAAGTTGCCAGACGGTGCCGGTTATGAGCTGAGCCAGGTGGCCCACCACGACAACTACACGCCATAGGGTTAGGCGCTAAGCGGAGCCCTCCAACTGGAAACCGAATCCTGTGCTGTGACGTTCACCGTTGGCAACAACCGATTCGAAAGCCGCTTGGCAGTCTCGCCATCCCCGGCCGCCAGGTAGAGCGCGATGGACCTGGCGAGAATCTGGTCGGCGAGTTCATTATTACCGCGTTCTCGTTCCAGCTCGGCCAGCAACTCGTGAGCCTCTGCATTGTCAATCAACGTTCCGCTCTCTAAACCAACGCCGGTCACCAGCCTGATGTGAGGTTCGGCGTCGGCATGGCGACCCAGCGCCATCAAAGAGCGCGACATTGCATTGTGATATTTTGCTCGCTCCCCCAGGTTGTCGCCCCAGGCTTTGTCTTCAACTAGCCCAAGCAGGTCTAGAGCCTCTTGATATGCCTCGTTGGTTTTGAGCTTGAAGAGCGTGTTGGCTAGACGCACCGTGATGGGCTCAAACATCCACTGGGTTTCTAAGTCATCGGTTGCCTCTAAAACCCGGCGCAGAATTTCAATCGCCTGGTTTAGGTCGGAATCCATTATCGTGCTGGCGATCGACGCTTCGGCAATCAATACGCTGCCGCGGTCACCCGAGGCCTCATAGATGGATTTTATCTGGCGATAGAGCGCGAGGGCCTCGGTTTCCTGGCCGCTGTAAGCGAGGGCGTGCGCCAATTGAAGGTCGGCATTTGCCGCATCGACAAACCGATTTCCCAATTTATAGCTTGCCACCGCCTGTCGCAATAGCGGGGTGGCTTCCTCATTTTCACCCTTCATCACCAGAGTCCAACCCAAACGGTAGCGGGCGTGAGCGATGCGGAACTCATCGTTGAGGTATTCAAAGATGTTTAGTGATTCGCGCAGATGAACGATTGCCGCATCGATATCGCTAAGGTCGATCAGGGCCGCAGCCGCCCTATCGTGGGCCCGCCCGGCACCGATCATATCGGAGCCTTTGCGAAAAACTTTTAGAGCGGTTCTAAACTCTTCGAGTGCCGTCGCTT
>CAZLWT010000246.1:0-2189 GCA_964563325.1 uncultured Rhodoluna sp.
GGGCCGGCAGACACCATTGGCAACCAGCCAAAGCACGCGAACCGCCATCAACTCGGTCTTGCCGCTTCCGGCTCCGGCCACCACAAGGGTCGGGGAATCTACCGAAGCATCCTCAACCGCAAGTTGCTGTTCAACGGTCAAACTGTAAGGCCTCATGATGGCGTAAACCTGATTTGCGGTGATGCTCATGCCGGTTGCGCCTGACGTTGCCAATGGCTGAGAGGCGGTGGGTTGACTAGCCGACATATGAGACCGCCTTGGTTAGGTGAAGCTGGCAGGTTCCGAACTCGTTCTCGTTATTGCAGTGGGTGTCAACCCGAGCGATGAAGAGTCGATCAGTCATCGCCATGCCCTCGGCGGCATCATTGATCAGAGCCTCAAAATAGGCTTTGGATTCTGGATTTGAAGCGATTGAGGTCTGGTTTTTTTCGGTCGGTTTGTCACCCGAAACCAAAAGCAACTTTGCCCCGGCCAGCTTCAAATCTTGCAGTTCAATTTCGGCTTCTTCAAAGATTGAATCGAAGGCCCCATTTTCAAAGGCCAGTTGGTAAAGCCCCAGCTGAGCATTCTGCTGAGCCTCCTCATTCGAATAGGCCTTGTTTCCGGTCTTTAGATCGACAATCATCACTCGGCCGTCCGGGTGAAGTTCGATGCGGTCAACCTGCCCACGCACGCGCGTTTTGCCGAACTCGAACTCGAAGTTTGCCTCGCGAGCCACGACCCGGCCCCCGCTGGCCTGAAAACTCCTCAGGTACTGAACCATATTCGAGATCATTTTCTTGGCCTTGCGCTCACCCGCTGCCTCAAGCCATTCAGACTCAAAGCTCAGGGTGTGCCATTTCGATTCAACCTGACGCCAAAGCGATTCCTCATCCGGGGTTTGGCCAAGTTCCAACGCCTTGTGAACCAGAGTGCCCAGATTGGCCGAGAAGGTGCTGTCGCTGCCACCGTGAGAGTTAAGAAACCAGTGCAGCGGGCATTTAACAAAACTTTCAAGCTGCGATGGATAAATCGGCAACTTCAGCTCAACACCTTCGGGCGTGACCTCCGGGGCGGCAAAGTCAAACAGTGGCTCCTCGGTCGAAAGGGGCGCCAGACCATACCAACTGTCCGGGTGAGCACCGGCAACCTGCGCCTCGGCAAGCCGCGCCAATGCCATGGCGATGCTTTCGCGTTCGGCCAGCGAAACCGCCTCGGTCGAGTTTTGGTTGGCATTCTCGGCCGCCAGACGCCGGCGCAGTTGGCCGGCTAAGCCACGCAAAGTTAGTTGAAAGCCCCGATACTCGGTTGGGTCGGGAATGTGTCCAAGCATCAGGTTTACAAACTGCGATATTTGGCTATCTTCCGATTCAGCCGCCGAAATTAGCAGGCGCTGTGATGCCGCACCAACCGCCTTCAAGAGCATTCTCAACTCATCGGGAAGCTCGGACCGATTGAGGTCCTTCGGGTTATCGATGCGCTTTTTTAAGAGGGCATCGAGCGTTGTCGAACCTAAAAGCGAGGATCGCGGTCTGAGGTTTGGCCAGACTCCCTCAATCAGCTGCGGAAGAGCGACCACGCGGAATCTTTTTCCGATTAGACCGGCCGGGGTAAGCAGTTGAACCGTGTCACGGTTGCTGTCGTTGAAGGCTAGTGAATCCTCAGGTAAACCAAGATTCAGCTGTTGCGTAACAAATTCGATGGCCGAACCGGCCGGATTGCGCTCAACGTATCGGTTCGCGGCCGCAAACAGGCCGACCACCGCGTCGAGGTTTCGATTTGCCTGAACCGAAACCTCTGAGGTTCCAAGCGAAAGGGTGTGCCATTCTTTTGCCAAACCACTCGGATTCCAAAGTTGCCAAAGCAGCTCTTCGATGGTTGCGGTGTCGACCACGGCTTTGGCCTCAAAGAAAGACTTTAGAAACCGCTTCGCCCGGCGCCCCTCGGCAAGCGAAACCGTTGCGAGCGAGCCAGGGGCGTCAAAGAGCGCAACTAGCAGCTCGTCGCTGTTGCGGTTGCCATCCGCCGCCATTTCCTCTCGGCGCAGGGCCCGGCGCAGCCGGCGAAGGCCAAGATTATCCAAGCCACAAAGCCCAGAGCCCAACATTTCCAGCGCAGCCGACAAATCCACGGGTTGCTGCGAGAGCACCCGATCCAGGGTTAGCAGCAAAGCCCTGGAGGCATACTCGTCCCGAAGTGCCGATTGTGAC
>CAZLWT010000247.1:0-2181 GCA_964563325.1 uncultured Rhodoluna sp.
ACTACGATACATATTGCCGTGATTGGCCAGAGATTGCCAGCCGTTTTGTGGAAGCACGCTGGCGAAAAATTCGCTAACAGTAAGAGGGGATCCGCTGGCCCGGTAAAGCGCGAGAATCGTGCCAGTGTTACGGTCGTTAATGTGATACACGAGACGCGAGCCTGGAAAATTGGGAATGTTGGGCAAGTGCGCATCTAAAGGTCTCTCGCCTTTGACAACTGCCTCTACTTTGCCAGCGTCGTCGACTGACTGGATTAGCGAATAAAGCAGGGTTTGACCATGCGGCGTAGTCATGAAGATGAGCCGGGCAGTTTCGCTGGTGTCTGTGACCACAGCGGTCGCGCCGTTCTCTGGCAGTGGGAAGAAAGCTTTAAGTTGCCGGCTTCTTAGCGATGCGGCAAGCCGTGGCATGGCGATGTCGATGGGCAGATCCGTCGAATAAACTGAGAGCGTGGTGTCCACATTGTTGATTTTATAGCTGGATTTGCAAATCTGGTGGAAGCCGGCTTCCTGTGCGGCGTCAGTCAGAAAAACACCTTCCTCATGGAGGAATATTCGAGCGAAACTTGGGGGATGAATGTCAGCCAATATTACAAGACTTATCAACAGTCTGGCATGCCATAAAACCTGTGATTTCCAAATCAATTTGTGTTTGAGAATCACGGTGAGAAATTCTATTGCTGAAGGTTAGATAGCACTGGCAAGTAAACGTCAGTGTCTACCAGGTTGAGCTTGTCTGCGTTGTAAATCAGATTCTTGAAAGCATCTCCAAAATCCACCGTGTCGGGCTCAGCTTGTGCGTAACCTTGGGAGGCTCGGTCTATTTTGCCAACTGGGACATAATGGTTGAGTGGCGGGCTATGCAACCAGTTTTTGGAGCTTCCGCTCGTGAATTGGTTGCAGAGGTTGTATGGAAGCGGAACCGTATAGTTCATAGGAGTGCTCAGCACTGTGCGGGCTGTTCCAAAAGCTGCGTTTTGATAAAATTCTTCACTGCCTGAATCAGAGAACATGGCAGCTCCCGAACATAGGCGAATCGAGTCATTCAGTGCGCTTATGTGGTGAAAACCAATCTCGCCAAATTGCACAATACCAACCAGAATGACTACAATCGCAATGAGTGCCATGAGCATCTCCGCCATGGCTTGACCGTTTTGTAAAGTTCGTTTCAACGCATTAATCTCTAGTGAGCAATGATTGGGCCGTGTCTGCCTGAACCACCCGCACATGGATAATCAGGATTATTGTCCAAAAAAGCGAAAATATCTGCGTGGATTAGCTCCCACCTTTGAAGTTCCTGACAGTAAACGCAGCCTGGGAAGTTCGCAACTGCGGCATCGGGTCCGAATTGGGTGTAAAATGGAAGGTGGTGATATTTATGCTCAAGCCAATTCAGGTCGAAAGAGTCTTTGGCGGAAGAAAATACTATTGGGATCAAGCGCACTGCTTGGAAGCAGGGGAGAACAACGCCGTAAGAGTTTGGTGCCTCTGGAAGGTGGGAAGTTGTATTGGTGAGTTGGCCAAATGGCTTAGCCGCGGCGTTGGCAACAACAGCGAGTCCGTTGGTTAGGTTGATACGGGCAAAGTCTTGGAAATTGGTGTGCAAACGTTCTTGAGAGCCATATTTTGACGAAGTCCACTCATATGAGTTTGGATTCGTGGCGGCCATGGTGAGAAGGACATTGGTTTGAACACTCCAATAGGAATCAGCTCCCATATAATTGTAGGCATCCTGAATCGGAAATAGAAGCAAATTAGCCATTGCCTGCGGATCCCATTGTTGTCCCCAAGTGGGACCATAATAAGCTAGATTCAGTTGTTTGACGTATGTCTCAGGGAAGTTTGTTTGGGTGAATTGAGAATATGTGGGATCGGGAGGAGTTGGAGGGGGGGGAGGTTTCTCCCAGTTTGGATTGGGTTGGCCTAGGTTACTTGTAGGCAGCAATTGCTCTACAATGTCTGACAGGTTTGCGCTCGGAGGAATCTGGGATGAGGCAAAAAAGAGATCCAACTTCAAGGGGCGAAATGGATCTGGCCCATTACTGAATGTGACTTGGCCCCAAGACGTATAATTCATATAAGAATGAAGTGCGGGATTGTGCTTGAAGTAGCAATAATCGGGTGCAGCGACTGCAGCGTAAAAATCTTGATCTACCAGATATTTCTGCAAGCCGGAAAGTG
>CAZLWT010000248.1:0-2178 GCA_964563325.1 uncultured Rhodoluna sp.
TGGCTGGCCGTGCACGAACACTTGTCGCCGGTTCCTGGCGAATAAAAAAAATCGGGTTGGGAGCGACCCCAACCCGATTTTTTATGGTTCTGTAACTAGCCCTTTTTTGCCACCGTCATGGCCTGCAGGCGACGCATCGATTCTTCAACCGTGCTCAGGTTTCCATCGATGAAGATGGTGTTTCCGGCGCCCTCGCGCGCTGCGTCGCGAATCATTTCGGTCCACATTGAGAAAGCCAGAATCGCTGGGTCAAGACCGTGCTTGCCCAAGAGTTCGGCAGACTCGCCCATGCCCTCGGCCAATGCCTTGCGGAACATCGCAAGACCCTCACCGCGCAGGCGTGCCGCGGTGGCCTCGTTTTCGGCCGAGATGCGGATTGCCGCACCCTCGGCCTCGGCGGCTTTGGTTCTGGTGATGAGCAGAGCCTGACCCTCGGCCTCGGCGGCAATCTTCTGGTTGGTGGCTGCCACGATTCTGGCCATCGAATCGGTTACCTCTTTATCGAAGGACAACTCGGTGATTTGCAGGTCGATTACCGTGTAGCCCCAGCTCGAGAGCTGTTCATCCAAAGTCGTTTTTGCGTGGTTCACGATCTCGGTTCGCAGACCAAGCACCTCGGACTGCTTGCGGGTGGCAACAAATTCGCGAACGCTGGCTTCGACCGCACTGCGCATGGCAATGTTGAACGATGTCTCGTTTATGAACTTGAACGCAACCAACTTGACGGTTTCAGACTCTTGATCGCTAACCGTGAAGATGATGGTGGCGGTGAAGTGAACTATTGCCTGATCGCTAGTGATGGTGTTGAACTGCAACTGCTCGGTGCGGTTTTGCACCTGGACGGTGCGGTTGATTCGTTCGAAAAACGGAATCAGGATGTTGAGGCCCGGGTGCAAAACTCTGCGGTATTTACCAAAGAGTGTAACAACGGCCACGGTTGCCTGATTTACGACTCGTAGCGAAGAAATCAAAACGATGATGACGAAGGCAACCAGGGCCACTATCGCCACGGTGTTGATGAGTTGAGTCAATTTATTTGGCTCCTAGTTTGAGTTGGTAAGCGCTGGGATAATGGCGCCGGAAAATACCTGCCAGGCCAAGAGAGTCTTGGCTACCAGGCTGAGAGTGATGTAGCTGCGCTCACCCTGCAGGTAGTTGGCCCATTTTCCGATTTTGCGGTACTGAAGCCACTGGTTGATGGCGAAGGTGTTGAACAGCACGAACAAGGTGATGATGATGACAACCACAAAGTCTGGAACCTTGGCATCGTTGGTCGATCCCGGTTGAAGAGTTTGAATGCCGATCAGAATCCAAGGCACGAAACCGACCATCGAGCCAAAAATGAAGGGCAAGAAGTTCTTGTTTCCAGGGGTCTCGTATTTCTCCTGAAGCGCTCCGAACATGATCATCGCTGCGTTTACGGCGAAGATTGCGAAAAGCCCGTTGATGTCGCTGATGCCGGTCAGTTGGCTAATCAGCCAAATCATGATTGACGAGCTGAGCGAATACTCAACCCAGCGAAAGTAGTTGTGATTCTTCAGAAGACCGGCCGAATAGCGGTTGAAGAACCAAGGGGATGAGATTAGGAAGTGGAAGATCGCCGATAGTGCAAGGAATGCCACGACACCGGCACCCAGGTTGATGTCAAATAGCTTGACGTGTTCGGCGGGGATTGGCGAGCCTGGAGGGCCTGCCATGTAGTCGACGGTGACCGGAAACTGAACCTGAGTTTTGATCTGAAACAAGATTGCCGCGAAGGCGATTGCTTGAATCAGGTGCGCGAAGCCAGCGACGATGTTGTAAACCCGAAGGCGCTTTATTTGCTCTTCGCTGCTATAAATTTTCTTAGCCATGTTGTCTCCTAGACTGATGGGACCAATTTGCTTTCAGACTATACCCAACGGCCAGCCAGAGCGGCTAACTGATGCGCCAACAAAACAACGTGGCTAGCATCGAAGCATGAGAGTTCAGCTCAAATTTCTGGCAGCGGCGCTGGTGGTTGTTTCGGCGCTGGCAACCGCCCAGTGGGGGTTTTGGTCGGCCAGCAGTTCGGCGCCTATTGTTGCGCACTTCGGCGGTGCACGCCCGTTTCAAGTTAACGTGCCAGACAACTACGCGGCCAGCCGCCCAACCGCACTATTGATTGCCCTTCACGGTAGATCGGAAGAGCACACGTCT
>CAZLWT010000249.1:0-2176 GCA_964563325.1 uncultured Rhodoluna sp.
TGCCGGCAAAGGGTTATGCCAGTCACGGTGAATGCTGGTCTTTTGCGCTCGGCCTTCGCCTCGCATCAATCGACCTGCTTCGCAATGAAACCCAATCGGGCGACCCCATTTTAATTTTGGACGATGTTTTTGCCGAGCTAGACTCTGGGCGTCGTAGCCGACTAGCTGAGTTGGTCGCCAATAATGAGCAGGTTTTGATCACCGCGGCAGTTGCCGAGGATGTGCCGGCGGCTTTGCAGGCGGCAACGTTTCACGTGAAACAAGGCACGGTTTCGGCCGATTCGCTTGGGGCAGCCGATGGCTAAATACTCCAAAAACGATGGACAGCAAACGGACTTCGCTCAGGACTTCTATTGGCGGATGCGCGAAGCGGTGACCGGACGACTCGGGCGCGATGCCAAACGCCGGGCCGAAATCGCCGAACGCAGCAACTCGAGACCATTCGATAAGGGACGCGACCCGGTGAAGGCGGGCGACTCACTTGCCGGAATATTGAAGGCATTCAACTGGGAGGGGCCGATATCAGAGGCCGAACTCTTTACCCGTTGGCCACAAATCGTTGGTGATTTGAATGCCAGCAGTTCGCAACCCGAGGCGCTGGTGAATGGCACGCTGACAGTGCGTTGCAAATCAACCGCCTGGTCAACGCAGCTGAAACTTATGCAGGCGCAGATCCTGAGTCGGCTTCATCAGGAGTTCCCGAAAGTCGAAATTAAGGCTCTCAAATTTCTGGGCCCGGATGCCCCCAGTTGGAAAAAGGGTCAGCGGTCAGTGCCGGGGCGTGGGCCACGAGACACCTATGGATAAGGCCGGCTTCAGTAGAACAACATCCTTCGCTTAAAAGCCCTTTCAAGGTAGAATTACGAGGTTAGCCACCCCGAAAATCAGACGATCTTTATGACCGCATTTCACCGGGCCTAACCTAGGGAAGCTGGAGCGTCAACTTAATATGTCGGCAATTGATGACAACTACAACGCAGGAAATATTCAGGTACTCGAAGGCCTAGAGGCCGTTCGTAAAAGACCCGGAATGTACATCGGGTCAACCGGCCCACGCGGCTTACATCACTTGGTTTATGAAATTGTTGATAACTCGGTCGACGAGGCACTGGCCGGTTACTGCACCGACATTGAGGTTTTCATAACCAAAGAGGGTTGGATTCGGGTCAAGGATAACGGCCGTGGAATCCCGGTCGACATGCACCCCGTAGAAAAGAAACCGGCCGTAGAGGTTGTTCTCACCGTGTTGCACGCCGGAGGTAAATTCGGCGGTGGCGGATACGCGGTCTCGGGTGGTTTGCACGGCGTTGGAGCATCAGTTGTTAACGCGCTTTCAACCGATCTAAAAGTCACTGTTGCCAGAAGCGGAAATCTTTGGCGACAGAGCTACAAGATTGGTGTTCCGCAGGCTCCTCTAGAAAAGGGTGAGACGGTCGATTACACCGGAACCCAAATCGAGTTCAAGCCAGACGGTTCGATCTTTGAAAGCGTTGAGTTCGATTACGAAACCCTAAGAGCCCGCTTCCAGCAAATGGCATTCCTGAACAAGGGTCTTGGAATTCAACTAACCGACGAGCGAAACGACAGAACCGACAGCTACCGCTATGAACAAGGTCTGATTGATTACGTTGAGTTTCTAAACGCATCCAAGAAATTGGAAATCGTCAACCCGGAAATTATCTCGTTTGAGTCTGAGACCAAAGAGAAAAACATGTCACTCGAAGTGGCAATGCAGTGGACCAACGCGTACACCGAAAGTGTTCACACCTATGCGAACACGATCAACACTCACGAGGGTGGCACGCATGAGGAAGGCTTCCGGGCCGCATTGACGACCCTGCTTAATAAATATGCGAGGGCAACAAACCTGCTCAAAGAAAAAGACGAAAACCTGACCGGTGATGACTGCCGCGAGGGTTTGACCGCCGTAATCTCAATCAAGCTTTCAGAGCCACAGTTTGAGGGGCAAACCAAGACCAAACTCGGAAACACCGAGGCCAAGGCCTTTGTGCAAAAGATTGTTAACGAACAACTCGGGGATTGGCTCGATCGCAACCCGGGTGGCGCAAAAGACATCATCCGCAAGGCGATTCAGGCCGCTTCGGCAAGACAGGCGGCCCGTAAGGCTCGTGAGCAAACCAGACGCAAGGGCCTTCTAGAATCAGGCGGCATGCCA
>CAZLWT010000250.1:0-2163 GCA_964563325.1 uncultured Rhodoluna sp.
ACATTATTTTTCGGAAACCCCAGGCAGCCAATACAAACCAAAAGAAATCATCGTTGAGATCGATGGTCAAGAGGTTTCGGTGCTGACCGCCGGGGGTATTTTTAGCCCCGATCGGATCGATCAGGGAACAGCGGTTTTGCTGACTCACCTAGACTCGGCTCCCCCAACGGGAAACCTTTTGGACCTAGGTTGCGGCTGGGGGCCAATTGCGCTCTCCCTTGCCAAACACGCTCCGAAATCAACTGTCTGGGCGGTGGACGTGAATGAGCGATCGCTCGAACTCACCAGGCTAAACGCCGAACGACTTGGTTTGACCAACATCAAGACGGCAAGACCAGAGGACGTTCCTGAGGATATTAGCTTTCAGGGAATCTGGTCTAATCCGCCCATCCGAGTCGGCAAGGCGGTGCTGCACGATATGCTGCTGCAATGGATGCCTAGGCTGGCACCGCGTGGCGAAAGTTATCTGGTGGTGCAAAAGAATCTTGGAGCAGACTCGCTGTTGCGCTGGCTGGACGCCGAACTTCCCAGCAATGATTTTGTGATTCGCAGGGTAGACACTTCCAAGACCTTCAGGGTCATTCTGGTGAAGCGAGCAGCCTAGATCGCATCCAGGTCGATGACGGTATCGTAAACCAGCACCGCGGCGCCACTCAGGCCAACGTGCTCGCCATCCTCGGTGGCAAACATTCGCACCCCCAGGGTTCCGCCCGGCACTGTCACCTGCCACTGATTTGGGGCTCCGGGGCCCGCCCAGTGTCTTATCGCCAGTGCGGTCGCAACTATTCCGGTGCCGCAGGAAAGCGTTTCGCCAACGCCTCGCTCATACACTCGCATCGAGATTGACCCGACGCCCGCCTTAATCATTGGCTCATTAGGCACGGCAAATTCAACATTCGCGCCATCTGCCGGTGCCGGGTCAATTAGCGGAGCCTTCGTTAAGTCCAACTCGCGCAACTCCTCGTGGTTTGCCAAAGCGACGACGACATGCGGATTTCCCAGATTGATGCCAAGACCGGGCCTTGCCACTGACAGCTGATTCGCATGCACCGTTACGGCATCGGACTCGAGTTTCCAACGCCCCATATCAACGGCGAAACCGGCGAGGTTAGCCTGAACGTCTTTGACGCCTGCCCGGGTCGCAACCGACAAGGTCTCTCCGCCACCGAGTTCGACGATTTTCTTTTCGATTAGATACCTGGCAAAGACTCGAACACCGTTTCCGCACATTTCTGCGATTGAACCATCGGCGTTGTAATAGTCCATAAACCAAACCGCGGTTGGCTCTTCATCCAGCGACAACTGCCCCTCTGGAAGTTTTGATGACTTGATGACTCGGATGACACCATCCGCCCCAATGCCAAAGTGCCGGTCGCATAGCCTTGTGATGTCTCTGGGGCTTAGGTTTTGCTCACCGTCTGGGTCGAAAAAAATTACAAAATCATTGCCGGTGCCGTGACCCTTGGTGACTGAAAGTAAGCGACTCATGGTTAAAGCCTAGATGCCGTCCACTTCAAAGCCATGGGTTCGCAATAAATCATGGGTCTTGGCCAGCAATCCGGAATCACGGTAGTCGAGCCAGTTGATTCTAGGGTCCCTGCGGAACCAAGACATCTGGCGGCGAGCATACTTCTGGGTAAGGCGCACGGTGTCGGCAATGGCTTCGTCCTCAGAGAACTCACCGTCCAATTGGGCTAGCGCCTGGGCATAGCCGATTGCTTGACTGGCGGTGCGACCCTCTCGAATGCCAAGTGGAAGTAAGCCTTCGACCTCCTCGAGCAACCCTACGTTCCACATCTGTAGCACCCGACGTTCGAGTCGCTGGACCAAATCCGAACGATCACCGTTGAGCCCTATTTCGAGAACGGGTTGCCAGGAAACCACTTCGTCGGGCAGAGCTGCCTCGAATGGTTCACCGGTCAGCAAAACAATCTCGAGTGCTCGCACTGTCCGGCGGCCATTTTGTGGGGTGATTCGGCTGGCTGCCACGGGGTCCATTTCGGCCAATCGAGCGTGCATAGCGAGCGGCCCGTTTTCAGTCAGTTCCAGCTCAAGATCAGCCCTCAAAATCGCATCCCGCGCCGGAAACTCGAAGTTATTGAGAACAGCCGCGATGTAAAGCATCGAACCGCCAACCAGAATCGGAGTTATCGATTTTGACTG
>CAZLWT010000251.1:0-2151 GCA_964563325.1 uncultured Rhodoluna sp.
CTCGGTTGCTCGCCTGAGTCAAGATCAGGCCGGTGACCTTGCCACCCACGTCGAGGAATCGGTGCATGGCATTCGAGTGCTAAAGGCCTTCGGGCGAAGCGATGTTGCCACCCAAAAGTTCGTGACCGGAGTCAAGGACCTGAGAACAACCGAACTTAAAAAGGTTGGCCTGATCGCCAACATATGGATTTATCTGAACATGGTCCCCGAGGTTGCACTCGGTTTGAGCCTCCTAGTCGGCGTTTACCTCGTGGTTCAAGGCGACCTCACGGTCGGCGGGCTCGTAGCCTTCTTGGCCACCACCACCGTGCTTCGCTGGCCTACCGAATCGGTTGGCTTTTTGTTGTCGATGACTTTGGATGCCAAAACCGCGGTCGAGCGCTTCTTTGAGGTAATCGATGCTCCGGTCGAAATCACCGACCCGGTCAACCCAAAAACCATCGAGAACCCGCAGGGTCGCCTCGAGTTCAAAGACGTGCACTTCAGATACCCCGACGCACCGGCCGACCAGCCGGATCTGCTTCGCGGAGTCAACCTGGTTTTGGAGCCGGGCGAATCGGTTGCGCTAATCGGTGTCACCGGAAGCGGCAAGACCAGCTTGACCGCGCTTGCCACCAGGCTTTACGAGGTAACCGGTGGCGAGATTTTGCTTGACGGTGTGGATATCAGAGACCTAACCCGCGTTGAGCTTCGCCGGCACGCTGCCATGGCGTTCGAAGACGCCACCCTGTTTTCGGCGAGCGTTCGAGACAACGTCTTGCTCGGCCGCCCCGACGCCAGCGAAGCCGACCTGAAGCAGGCGCTTGAGATTGCTCAGGCCCAGTTTGTTTACGACCTTCCAGAAGGCCTAGACACCAAAATTGGCGAAGAGGGCATGAGCCTCTCTGGTGGTCAGCGCCAAAGACTGGCCCTAGCTCGGGCGGTTGCCGCTCAGCCAGAGGTGCTGATTTTGGATGACCCACTGTCGGCGCTTGACGTAGACACCGAGGCGATGGTTGAAGACGCCCTTCGCACCGTGCTCAAGAGCACAACGGCACTTATCGTGGCCCACCGACCATCAACCGTTCAATTGGCCGACAGGGTCGCGCTGCTAGAAAACGGTGTGATTACCGCAACCGGCAAACACAGTGACCTTTTGGCAACCAACGAGCATTACCGCTACGTTATTTCGAGCCTCGATGCCGCCGGTAATGAGCTACCGGCTGGCGACACCGCCCGCGGTGCGGCAACCGATATCGGGCTGCAAACCTCGGCCATCCAGATTGTTTCGGCCAGCTCATCAACACTTGAGACCGACCTATCGCCAGTATCAGAAAGGGAGGTCAACTAATGAGCAAGTCAATGCAGGGCGTGCAAGACGAAGAACGCATCGACCTAACCAAAGAAGAATCAAGGACGATTCGACGTCGCTCACTGAAACTACTGTTCTCGTTGATTGGCCCAGTGCGAGCCAGGTTGTACACCGGCTTCGGCGTCATCATATTTAGCCAAGCGGTTCGAGTGCTTGGCCCGGCAATCATCGCCTTCGGCATTGATAAAGCGATTCCGCTTGCCATCAAACACGACTGGGTTCCACTGTTTTGGACCGTTGGCATCTATCTGTTGGCCGCCACCACAACCAGCGCACTGACCTCTTGGTTCTTGGTTTATGCAGCCCGCACCAACCAAAACGTGTTGCTAGATATTCGTGAGCGCCTGTTCGTTCACACCCAGAAACTCAGCCTAGAGTTTCATGAGAAGTACACCTCCGGGCGCGTGATCGCTCGCCAAACCAGCGACCTCGACTCGATCAAAGAGCTGCTTGACAGCGGCGGCAATGAAATGATCACCGGAATCCTCTTCATGGTTTTCACCGCGATCGCCCTAGCCGTGCTTGACTTTAACGCCTTCATTATTTTGCTGTTCAGCCTTGTCCCGCTTTTCTTCCTGACCCGCTGGTTCCAGAAGCGCACCAAGACCGAATACCGCAAGACCCGGGTTGCTTCGGCAAGGCTAATCGTGCACTTTGTTGAGACCATGACCGGCATCCGCGCCGTCAAGGCCTTCCGCAAAGAGAAGCAAAACGACGAGGTTTATAAAGACCTAGCCGAGGATTACCGTTTCGTGAACGCAAGAGTCATCCAACTTTTTGGAATCTATGACCCGGGCCTA
>CAZLWT010000252.1:0-2143 GCA_964563325.1 uncultured Rhodoluna sp.
AACCACCAACGCGGCGCGAACGCACCTCGACGGTAGGTCGAACGTTGTCTAGTGCCTTCTTTAGAAGCACTACTGGGTCTGCGCTAGACTTGTTCTTGGCGCCATCGAGGGCACCGTAAACGATCTGCTCAGCAAGAGACTTCTTGCCGTCAAGCAGGATCTTGTTGACGAGTTGTGAAACGACTGGTGAACCATAAACTGGGTCGGCTACGACCGGACGCTTGGTTACTGGGCCTTTGCGTGGCATTACTTACCCTTCTTTGCGCCGTACTGGCTACGTGCCTGCTTACGGTTTTTGACTGCTTGGGTGTCTAGAGCACCGCGGACGATCTTGTAACGTACACCTGGAAGGTCTTTAACACGACCACCGCGCACTAGCACCATTGAGTGCTCTTGCAGGTTGTGACCTTCGCCTGGGATGTAGGCGGTTACTTCGATACCGTTGCTTAGCTTGACACGAGCCACCTTACGAAGAGCCGAGTTCGGCTTCTTTGGGGTGGTGGTATACACACGGGTGCAAACACCGCGGCGCTGTGGGCTGGCCTTAAGCGCAGGGGTCTTGGTTTTGGAAACCTTTGCCTTGCGTCCCTTGCGGACCAACTGCTGAATTGTTGGCACTACTTCTCCTTTTAGAGTCCGAGCGATTACTCGGATGTTTTCTTGCTTGCAAGCTTTGAATCCCCAGATTGGAGATTCGAAAGTCTGGTGGCCCACCGGAGCAGTTCAAGCTGACTTGGGGCAATCCGTGCGCATTAGCACACGCTTGCTTAGCCTACCTGAATCTACGCCGGTGGGTCAAATAATATCTACTTCTTTTCGTCGCCCGCGTAGGTTTCAATCGAAGTGAAGCTGAGCCCGGTTGCGTCGTATCCATCGTTTTCAACTGCCGGAGCAGCATCAGCTGGCAATAGCCAGTTGCGCGTTGGGTACTTCAGGGCCTTTGCTTCTTCGGTTCCTTCTACGGTGATGTTGCGATAAATCGGCAGACCGGTTCCGGCAGGAATCAGCTTTCCGATGATCACGTTCTCTTTTAGGCCGACTAGCGGGTCGCTGCGACGGTCAAGAGCTGCCTGAGTTAGCACTCGGGTGGTCTCTTGGAACGAAGCGGCCGATAGCCATGACTGAGCGGCCAAGGAAGCGCGGGTCATACCCATTACTTCTTGACGTGCCGAGGCAGGCTTCTTGCCGTTCTTGACTGCTTCACGGTTGTTGGCAGCAAAGCGGTTGCGGTCGATGATTTCACCAGGAAGCATGTCGGTGTCGCCGCTGTCGATGACAGTGACCTTACCTAGCATCTGACGAACGATGACCTCGAGGTGCTTGTCGTGCAGTGGCACACCCTGTGAACCATAGATCGCCTGAACACCACGGATGATTTCAGACGCAGCCTCACGTGGGCCCTTAACCATCAACACTTCGTGAGGAATTGGGGTTCCATCAACCAGGTAGTCACCTGAGGCGACCTGCTGGTCCTTTTCGACAATCAGGTCGTCAGGGTTCGTCACCGAGGTAATCGGTGCGTACGGTGACAACTTCTTGAAGGTCTTCGAGGTGGTGCGGCTGAAGGAGTACTGGTTGGCCAATGCTTCGGCTTCCTTTTCGGCAGCTTCACCGTTAGGTCGCACATAGACGTCGTACTTCTTGGCGCCGGTTGCGGTTGCAACCTCGACGATGTCGACGGTGCCTGGCCAGAATGCCATAACGGCAACCTTGCCGGCCTGACGCCAACCAACACGAGCCTCGAGCAAGTCGGTAACACCGTTTAGACCCTGGGTGATGTCATACGAGATCAAACGCTCTACACGAACCTTCTGACCACCGATCGACTTCAGAATCGTCTGCTTCTTGGCGTTGGTAGCGGCTCCACCGGTGTGGAAGGTACGCATTGTCAGCTGGGTTCCTGGCTCACCGATCGACTGAGCTGCGATGATGCCAATGGCCTCACCAAGCTCAACTGCGTCTCCGGTTGCAAGCGAGATGCCGTAGCACTTGGCGCAGACACCCTGCAGTGACTCACAGGTGAGCACTGAGCGAACCATGACGCTTTCGAGGCCGGCAGCCTTGAACTCGGCAACTAGCTTGGCGTTTACCGCCTGGCCAGCAACGGCTAAGGTCTTGCCTCCAACAACAATGTTGTCGGTCA
>CAZLWT010000253.1:0-2111 GCA_964563325.1 uncultured Rhodoluna sp.
GAGCTCCCAGTTTGGTCAACCCAGCGGCTTGGTCGCCGACGCACATGCCTTGGGCCTCAAAATTTTTGGCTGGACGGCAAGGGCCGAAGAGGCCAAGTTCAGCATCGAAGAGTATTACCACAACCTAATTTCCAGCGGGGTTGACGGAATATTCGCCGATCAGCCCGATTTGCTTTTGGCGGTTCTCGCCGAGACCGAGCCGATGCCAACCACAGCGCCGACATCGGTGGCGTCACCTAGGATTGCTAAGTTATGACCCAAATAGACCTCTTCGCCGAAAGTAACTTCGGCAGCGCAGCCATCGATCGACTCGTCGAGGGGCTTAACGCCCAACAGCGGGCGGCGGTCGAATACCGCGGCCCTGCCCTGTTGATTGTGGCGGGTGCCGGGTCTGGTAAAACCCGTGTTCTCACCCACCGCATCGCCCACCTGCTTGCCAAAAAGGAAGCCTGGCCATCGCAAATCCTGGCCATCACCTTCACGAACAAGGCGGCCGCCGAGATGCGTGAGCGCATTCGCTCGTTGCTTGGTGAGACCGCCGATGGCATGTGGATCAAGACCTTCCACTCAACCTGCGTGCTGATTTTGCGACGCGAAGCGGCCCGCCTTGGCCACGATGCCAACTTCACGATTTACGATTCTGGTGACTCAAGGGCCATTCTGAAGCGATTGATCAAAGACATGGGCGCCGACATTCACAAGTTGACGCCGGCCGGGGTTGCCTCACAGATTTCGAACGCCAAAAACGAACTGAACGATGCCGAGGGCTATGCCCGAAACGCTGATATGTCAGACCCTATCCAGCGCATGATTTCTGAAATATTCTCGCGCTACCAGCGCGAACTTCAGCGCAACAACGCCTTCGACTTCGATGACCTAATCGGCGAGACCGTGCACCTTTTTCGCGCCTTCCCGCAGGTGGCCGCCGAATACCAGCGCAAGTTTCGCCACATTCTGGTTGACGAATATCAAGACACCAACCACGCTCAGTACTCGCTGATTCGCGAGCTGACCAAGCCGATCGAATCTGAGTTTGCCGCGGTTGACCCGCGCACCGGAGTCTTGACCGAGCCGGCCTCACTCACCGTGGTGGGTGACAGCGACCAGTCGATCTATGCCTTCCGTGGCGCCAACATTCGCAACATCACCGAGTTCGAAAAAGACTTCGTCGGGGCCAGAACCATTTTGCTTGAGCAAAACTATCGTTCGACCCAAAACATTCTGTCGGCGGCCAACGCCGTGATCTCAAACAACTTTGATCGCCCAAACAAAAACCTTTGGAGCGATAAGGGCGACGGCGATAAAATCATTGGTTACACAGGCTACTCGGCGCACGATGAAGCCCAGTTCATCGCCGATGAGATCCAGAGCATGCACAAAACCGGCACCGATTACCGTGACATTGCCGTTTTCTATCGCACCAACGCTCAGACCCGTGCCCTTGAAGATATTTTCATTCGCTCGGCACTGCCATACCGAGTCATCGGCGGCACAAAGTTCTATGAGCGCCTAGAAATCAAAGACATGATGGCCTATTTGGTTGCCATCTCAAACAGCCGTGACGATCTGGCCACCCGCCGCATCATCAACGTGCCAAAGCGCGGAATCGGTGATGCCAGCGAAACCCAAATCGCGTCCTTTGCAGACCGCAACCAGATTTCGGTGCGTCAGGTTTTCGCTCACGTTGGCGAACTCGGCTTTGGGCCCAAGATCACCACGGCAATCAAACAGCTCGCCGACCTGCTCGATGACCTTGAGTCGAAGGTGCTAACCGACCCGGTTGACTCAATCTTGCGCGCGGTAATGGATCGCACCGGATACTTACAGGGCCTGCGTGACAGCAAAGACCCGCAGGATGAGGCCCGGGTCGAAAACCTCGAGGAACTCATTTCGGTGACCCGAGAATTCCAAAGAAATAACCCGGAAGGCCGCCTGCCGGACTTCTTGAACGAAGTTGCCCTGGTGGCCGCCGCCGATGACATCGACGACGAATCCGGTTCGGTTTCACTCATGACGCTGCACACCGCCAAGGGTCTTGAATACGATGCGGTTTTCCTAACCGGAATCGAAGAGGGGCTGCTGCCACACCGCATGTCGTTTATGACCCCCGG
>CAZLWT010000254.1:0-2033 GCA_964563325.1 uncultured Rhodoluna sp.
TTTACAAGTAAACTAAATTCATGCAAGAAAAGCGAATTACCTTCCTGCTCAATCAGGTCGTGCAGGAGTTAAATAGCCACGCCGATGGCTTGCTGCGTGGCAAATACTCCATCACCTACAGCCAGTTCAACTTTCTTGTGACCCTTGCCGAACGCCAAACCCTAGATGTGACTCGACTAGCAGAAGCGCTAGGCGTGACCAAGGGTGCAGTCAGTAAACGACTCGAATGGTTCACGCAACGCGGCCTCGCCCAAACAACCCAGGCGGCTGGCGACTCAAAACGGGTTTTGATTTCGCTCACCAAGCAGGGTCAAGACCTGGCAAAGGAATCGGGCGATTTTCTGGAAGCGCAGTTTCTGTCGACGATGTCTAAGGCACCAAACATCGATTACGACTTGCTCAGCTCCGAACTGCTAAAAATTTCCGAAGCACTGGCAGCCAAGAAGGTCATGCACTAGTTCGGGGCCATCGACACCTGCATTAGGGTTTTGGTATGCTCACCAACCCGATCATCAAGGGTTTCTACCCTGACCCATCCATCGTTAGGGTCGACGATGATTTCTATGTCGTGAACTCCAGCTTCGAATATTTTCCCGCGATACCAATTTGGCACTCGCGCGACCTGGTGAACTGGCGACAAATTGGAAACGTGGTTAGTCGCCCAGAGCAACAACTTGACCTGTCCAAGGTGAACCCCTCGGGTGGCGTTCAAGCGGCCACCATAAGGCACCACGGCGACACCTTTTATGTGACCTCAACCCGGGTTGGCCCAGACTGGCCTCGATCAGATCAACACTTTATTGTCACGGCAACCTCGGCCGAAGGCCCCTGGAGTGTCTGTCACTTTATTCAAGACGCCGAAGGCATCGACAGTTCGCTATTTTTTGATGAGGGTGGCAAGTCTTACTTTCTGGCGAACCGCGAACAAAAAGGTGCCAAGGACGGCGTTGGTGCCGAAATCTGGATGAGCGAAATCAACCTCGAAACCTTCGAACTCGTCGGCCCACAGCAAACCCTCTGGGATGGCAGTGGCGGCATCTATCCAGAGGGGCCAAGACTCTTCAAGAGGAACGACTGGTATTACCTGTTGGTCGCCGAGGGCGGCACGCTGCACAATCACGCCACAACATTTGCCCGCAGTCGCGATATTTGGGGGCCTTACGAGCCAACACCGCGAAACCCCGTGCTAACCCACCGAAACCTGGGGCGTGAATACCCGATTCAAAACGTTGGCCACGCCGACATGGTCGAGTTGAAAGATGGCAGCTGGTGGGGAGTTTGTCTCGGTTCTCGGCCGGTTGGTGGTTTTTATGACGGCGGCAATGTGCGCTATTCGTTTGGCGGCTACTACCGCAATCTGGGGCGCGAGACCTTCGCCTTCCCAATCACTTGGCCGGCAGACAACCTAAGCCCGCTATTTAGCCCCGAAACCGGGCGCATCGAGTTTGAGTATGAATCACCAAACCTTCCCGCCCGGCCTCAGGCCGACATCGACTATTCCTTCACCGAGACCTCATTGGCAACCAAATGGGTCAACATTCGAGACACTAACCTCGGTCGCTTTGCGCTCGACTCAACCAGTGCAGAGTTGTCCATCCGCCTCGCTCCGACCTTCGAGGATTCCTTCATCGGGGTGCGGCAAAACTCTTGGAACTTTAGTTCGCGAGTATCCATCGACCTAAAGAATCTTTCGATGGATGACACCTGCGGCCTCGGCATGTACATCAAACCGGGTCACCACGTCTCGGTGCAACTTGCGGTTGATGGCGCAAGTCTTGTGATTCAGTTCTTCTCACCTGATAACGAATACCAGGCAATCCGACTGCCGATGGATACTTCCACAATCGTGGTCGAAGTCTCTGGGCGGGGTCAGGACTACGAAATCGCCCTGCCTCAGTTTGGAATTCGTCAGGTCTTTGACGGCAGGCAAATCTCCTGCGACCTAACCGATTCACATACCGGGGTCATGCTTGGCCTCTTTGGTCAGAGCCCTTGCGAGTCGAAGGTCACCTACTCGGCTTTTAGCTATTCGG
>CAZLWT010000255.1:0-2029 GCA_964563325.1 uncultured Rhodoluna sp.
TGATCAAGTGAAGTCTCGAATGATCGTAAAGTATTCGAAAGAAGAGCTCGACTCCCTGGTTGCTGAACGACTCAAAGACCCAGACATTCAGGCTTGGCCAAATCTGGTTCACCTGCTGCACTACCCAAAAAACCACGAAGCATGGTTCGACATCGTGATGAACAACCTCGATGGTGAATGGTACGAAGAGCGAAACCCAATAAATCTCGCTCCAAACATCGACATCCCGGTTTATGTGCAACTTGACCAGGGGCGCGGTTGGACACTTGACGGCACAATCGATCTCTTTCACGCACTGAAGGGCCCGAAGAAACTCGACATCGGCCCTTACCCGCCAATGCAGTCTCGCCCGTTCATCGAAGAACACGAGAAAATGTTCCGCTGGTATGACTACTGGATCAAGGGCATCGACAACGGAATCATGGATGAGCCAGCCGTTTCGGTGTTTGTTGAGGGTTCACGTAAGCGCATCGAGGCCGACAACTGGCCACCAAAAGAAATCGAATACCGTGACCTGTTCTTGCGAACTCGCAAGAAGTTGCTCACCGCGCCTGAAAACATGGGCGTGCAATTCGCTGCTCCAGACGGTTTTTATCAGGCGCCGCTAACTGTGACCGACAAGGTTGAAATCATCTCATGGGCAACCGAACCCTTCGATGTTCCAACCGAAATGATTGGCACCGGCGCTGCCCACATATTTGCTTCAATCGATCAGGATGACAGCAATTTCATCCTGCGTCTTTGGGATGTGGCACCGGGTGGTTTACGCCAGTTGGTGACCACCGGATTCTTGAAGGCATCACACCGTGAACTTGACGACCGCACAACCCACGGCAATCCGTTTCATCCGCACACTCGCACTCAGCCGGTCGAGCCGGGGAACATCGAAGAATATGTGATTCGGCTTTACCCATTTGCTAACACTTTCAATCCGGGACACAAACTCGAACTTGAATTGTCTTGCAATGAGCCATTCACTGACGCTCACAACTCGCTGCTGCCACCCGACGCCTTCCATCTTCCTGTTGGTCGCCCTGTTACGCACAAGATCTATCGCGATGCCGAGCATCAATCCCGCTTAGTTCTGCCATTCACGAAGGGCTAGTCGAATGATAAACAAGCAGGTGGAGTCGCTTCAGGTTGCTGTGGCCGACATTCATGACGGTGCAACCGTGATGATCGGAGGTTTCGGGCGCGCCGGTCAGCCGGTTGAACTGATTGATGCACTAATCGCGCAAGGCGCCAAAGACCTCACCATCGTGAATAACAACGCTGGAAATGGCGACACTGGTTTGGCCGCGCTCCTAAAGATGCGAAGGGTCAAAAAGATCATCTGCTCCTTTCCTCGTCAGTCTGACTCATGGGTTTTTGACGGCTTGTACCGCGAGGGTGCGATTGAACTGGAGTTGGTGCCACAGGGAAACCTTGCCGAGCGCATTCGCGCTGCCGGTGCCGGATTCGCAGGCTTCTTCTCGCCAACCGCGGTGGGCACCGAACTGGCTGAGGGTAAAGAGGTTCGGGAATTCGATGGGCGCAAATATCTGCTCGAGTTTCCTATCAAGGCCGACTTCGCGCTAATCAGCGCCCTGCGAGCGGACCGTTGGGGAAACCTGGTCTTTCGCGAAACCGCACGCAACTTTGGCCCCATAATGGCAACCGCCGCCACCGTCACGATTGCTCAAGTCGATGAAATGGTGGCACTTGGTGAGATCGACCCTGAGACGGTCGTGACCCCGGGTATTTTTGTTGATCGTGTTGTTGCTGTTGGCGAGCGTCGTTGGCTCAAGAACGGTCAGTTCGTTGGCGGCGTTGACATTGAGGGAAACCAAGTCAGTATGGCACCGGCCTTGAAGGGTGAAAACCAATGAGCGCGCACATCACTCGCGAGGCACTGGCGGCCCGTATTGCCGCCGATATTCCAGAGGGCAGTTATGTGAATCTTGGAATCGGCGCGCCAACTTTAGTGGCTAACTACCTGCCAACCGAACTCGAGATAATTCTGCACACCGAAAACGGAATGCTGGGAATG
>CAZLWT010000256.1:0-2025 GCA_964563325.1 uncultured Rhodoluna sp.
ACCTAACGTCAAGCGCGTTTGCCCAACTTCTTGGGAGCAAGGGAATCTCGCGCGACTCCACCGTCGTGATCTATGGCGATAAGAGTAACTGGTGGGCAGCTTACGCGCTCTGGGTTTTCAAACTTTTTGGGCATGACGACGTTAGATTGCTCAACGGTGGCCGCGACAAATGGATTGCAGAAGGCCGCGAACTCACAAGAGAAATACCCACCGTGAAGCCAAGCGATTACCCTGTGGTTGAGCGTGACGATCAAACCGACCGCGCCTACCGCGATCAAGTTTTGACCCACATTGGAAAACCACTTATTGATGTGCGTTCCCCCGAAGAGTTTTCGGGCGAAAGAACCCATATGCCCAACTATCCGGATGAAGGCGCCCTTCGCTCGGGTCATATTCCAACCGCACAGTCGGTTCCCTGGGCAAAAGCGGCCAATGAAGACGGCACATTCAAGTCTCGCGTCGAGCTCGAAAAAGTATATTTCGAGGGCGCTGGACTTCGCCCTTCAGACGATGTCATTTCTTACTGTCGAATTGGCGAGCGATCAAGCCACACTTGGTTTGCTCTAAAGTATCTGCTTGGGTTGCCTCGGGTTAGAAACTACGACGGATCTTGGACCGAATGGGGCAGCCTAGTTGGGGTTCCTATTTCAAAGGGCAGCGAGCCAGGTTCGCTTCTCCCACGCTAGTGGCCAAGGTGTTAACGGTGTCTGAAAAACTTGCGGCTCTGGTTGAAGACTTCGCTGAGCTTTCAATAACGGATCGACTGAACCTGTTGCTTGAATTCAGCGATGGCTTGCCGGAGTTGCCAACGCACCTAGCGGATCACCCTGATTTGCTCGAACGAGTCGAAGAGTGCCAGTCACCGGTCTATCTTTTTGTTGAAATTGAATCCGATAGCATCGGTCGGCTTCACTTCTCGGTTCCTAGAGAAGCCCCAACGACACGAGGGTTCGCTGCTATTCTTCACGAGCTACTTGATAACCAGCCTGTCGCAGACATTTTGGGAATCGACGAGGATTTTATCAATCGGCTGGGTTTGGGTGAAGCCATCTCTCCCCTGCGCTTGAGGGGCATGCGCGCTATGCTCCACCGGGTTAAGAGGCAACTGCGCGAGAAAATCAGTTGATCTTCGAAGCTACCTTTTCTGATCACTTTGCGACCGACAGTCCCGAGGTATTTCGGCGCCATCTTCTTGAGCATTACCTGCCCTTCGATGGACTGCGCGCCAACCTGGTGATCAGTCCAACAGGGTCAACCGTGGATGAAAATGGCTCAAGTCGCGGATTGAGTAGCCATGAGGACCACCAACTGCTCTTAGCTCTAAGGTCGATAAGCGATGTCGTTCTTGTTTCGGCAAGAACCGCAGAGGCCGAAGGTTACGGCGCTTCAAAACTCACTAGCCTTGCAATCATTCAGGGCTCGGGAAATTTGGGCGAGATACCAGCAGTTACCGAGTACACGCAAGGTTCTCGGCCCGTGTATGTCGTCTGTCATGTCACCCAAGTTCAGAACAACGAACATTTGCTAAGCAATCCGAACCTGAAACTGCTCGGCTTGCTCGGTGGCTCACCCGGCAACCTCGACCCTCAGGAAATTCTTGAACAACTTGATGCCAGGGGGCTCAGGCGTCAGCTTTTGGAGGCAGGACTGCGCTTGGATTCCGCCTTCCTCAAACTAAACCTAATCGCGAGATTTTGCCTCAGCACCGTTGCAAAAGTTGAACTGGATGCTGGCCTTCACGAGGAGTTGCTGCGAAAGCTAGGCTCCGCAAGCCATCAACTGGTAAATTCTTGGCGTTCAGCCGATGCCATATTCACCGAGTGGCAATGCGATTGATGAACGCTGCGGCGTGGCAGAACTAGAGCGTTGGCTAGAGGTCCTAGTCTGAACCTCATGATCGAGATTCAGGTTGAGGACTACAAGTCTTCAGAGTTCGCAGCTGCCGTGCAGTCACTGCGACTTGCCTCATCAAGACACGAACTCGACCTTCGACAGATCTCGGCCCCCACGAACTTGGCCAAGCAC
>CAZLWT010000257.1:0-2016 GCA_964563325.1 uncultured Rhodoluna sp.
GGAAGGCAATCGATTTGAGACCCAACTTATCGGCCTCTTCGATGCAGCGCCGATAACAGGAAGCCAGATCGCGTGCCGCTTCGGCTGCCGAGTCGTAGTTCGAAAACCTCGGGCCAACCCCGTGTATTACATACTTTGCCGGCAGATTGAATCCACCGGTCACAACGGCATCACCAGTTGCGCAGCCATTCGGGTACAACCTCAAGCTCTCGCGTTCCAACTCTCTACCTGAAGCGCGATGGATAGCCCCGCACACCCCAGAGCCAACCAAAAGCCTGCCATTGGCGGAGTTCACGATGGCGTCAACATGCATCGTGGTTATGTCTGCCAGAACAACCTCAACTCTTCGCATAGGGTGAGGCTACCATTAGGTCGGCGGCGAGGATGCCTCAATCCACGCAAGCAAAGTTCTTGACTTACTGGGCCGGTAGCGAGTTCGTCGTAGCATGATCATAGGATTCCGGCAGCCTTGTTCGAACAGAGTTGAGAACCTAACCACAGGGGATTCATTTGCGAACATTTATTTGCGGACATCGGGTCGGGGTATCGAGGCTAGGTTTCCTCTATAGTTTGTTTAGTTCGGTAATCGGTTGATTCGCCTTAGAGCCATTCAACTACGACCCACTCACCCCGGCAACCGATTCCCGAACCACATCCACTGTCCTTAGGGGTAGTGGATTTTTTTATTTATGGATACTAACTAAGCACTAACCGAACCAACCTGAGCATCAAGGATCCGAGACCCTAACCAAATGGTTAGGGTCTTTTCATTTAATCAAGGAAAAGGAAAAGAAATGAATAATAAGTTGGACAAACTAATAGCGGTAGGCTCCGCGGCGAAGCATCCGAGTATTCACTTTGTGGATATCGAAAACTTATGCGGGTGTGGAAAGGTCACTATTTCACAGGTCATACACGCACGATTGAAGTACGAAAAGGCAGTCCAGCCAGCTTCTGGAGATGTAATTTGCATCGCTTCAGGACCTCAGAACCGCAAGGCGATTTACGAAGGTTGGGGGAAAGCCGTATACCTATGGCGCAAGGGTCCGGATGGTGCTGATAACGCGTTGTTAGAAACCTTTCTCAGGCTGGACAATCTTGGAAAGTACTCACACCTTATTCTGGCGAGCGGCGATGGCGGATTGTCTCCGATAGCGTCGAAGGCAGAAGCCTTGGGAGTTCCCGTGACAGTCGTTGTTCGAGACCAACGGGGTTGCTCAAGCAAATTCAGAACCTTCTCTGTTGTAAGCCTCGAAAGAGTGGGGGCGTAGATGTCGATTCAGAAAATAGATCCGGAGCTAGAAAGCCTCTGGGCTCAGGCTGCAGACTTATCGAATCAGGACAGGTCAGACGCGCTATCCGAGCTCTCGCAATATCTCTGGAGTTTGGATGAGCTGGGCCAGGCAATTCAAGTCTCCGAGTTGAGACTTCAGTCTATCGACGGTGACTTGAACCAATTTGACTGGTTAGACGCTTGCTTTCAACTAGCCAATCAAATGTTGGGCGCTGGCTTGGACTTTGAAAGCCTTAAGGTTCTCGGGCCGGCTATTGAACTAGCTAGGGACTTTCAGGATCATCATTCGCTCTCCTACTTGTTCTGGGTTCAAGCGCGAGTGCTCTGGAACCTAGATGTCCAAGACGCTAGCCTTCTTTCTTTCACTGACGCGCTGGCTTCATTTGAGGCAGATGCGAATTTGAATTTGCAGGCGAGAGTGAGGTTTGAATTTGCCGAAAAGCTGGTTGAGTGCGGGTTGCTAGATGAAGCCCTCCAACAAGCAGCGGCAGTGATCTCATATCACCAAGAAGCATCAGATTTATCCTCGGTTGCGAGAGCAATGGGCTTGATGGGACGAGCGCTATCTGACAAGGGGCACTTAATGCAGGCTGGAAAGTACTTCACCGAAGCAATCGCGGTTTACAGATTCCTAGGCGAATACGAGGAACTTCAATATGCCCTCTGGATGCTCGGGCTTGTGCAGGCGGACATGGGCAACAGTGTGGGAGCGCTCCGGAACT
>CAZLWT010000258.1:0-2013 GCA_964563325.1 uncultured Rhodoluna sp.
CCACATTGGTACCTGGGCGATCGACAAGGCGATTCGTTTTGCTCTGGTCACCCGAGTTTCCGACCCGATTGTCTGGGACTTCGGCTCAGCCGCCAAGCACCACCAGCTGTATAACCCTTGGTTGAACACCACCACCGCCGAAGCCGATGCCGACCCTCATGCTCCGCATCACGGTGCGGTCAAGCCTCGTCTTGAGTCGGGTGCCAGGGCTGGAATCTCAACGCTGCGCGGCGCCTTCAACCCAGATGCCGGAATCGCCGACGAGGTGGCCGCCAAGATCAAGCGTGAACTTGAGAAGTTTGGCCTGCTAAACGAACCGCTTGGAATCGACATCGTCGAACTGCCGATTCTGTTCGCACTGCAGCGCGCCGGAATAACCGTGGTTGATGGGCAACAGGTGTTTCTGAACGCCCGTGCCATCAAGACCGGTGAAGAGATTGGCCTATTGTCGCAAGCCGCCTCAATGGTGGATGCCGCCTATGAAAAGCTCTATGAGTTCCTGCGCCCGGGAGTGCGTGAAAACGAGGCCGTTGGTCTGGTCTCAAAGGTGCTCTATGACCTCGGTTCGGAATACGTCGAGGGCGTTAATGCCATTTCTGGTGAGCGTTGTTCGCCACACCCACACGTTTACTCTGACCGACTGATTCGCCCGGGCGATCCGGCCTTCTTCGACATCCTTCACAGCTACCAGGGATACCGAACCTGCTATTACCGCACCTTCGCCGTTGGCTCGGCAAGCACGGCACAGCATGACGCCTATAAGCGTGCCCGCGAATACATGGACCGAGCTATTGCACTCGTGAAGCCAGGCGCAACCACCGCGGACATCGTTGCAGTTTGGCCTAAGGCCGAGGAGTTCGGCTTCCCGAACGAGGAAGCCGCCTTTGCCCTCCAATACGGTCACGGCGTCGGCTTGTCGATTTGGGAGAAACCAATTTTCTCTCGTCTCGTCTCGTTTGACCACCCAGAGGTTCTCAAAGAGGGAATGGTCTTTGCCCTCGAGACCTACTGGCCATCGAAGGACGGCATCGGCGCTGCGCGCATCGAAGAAGAGGTTGTTGTAACCGCCGATGGTTGCAAGGTAATCACCAAGTTCCCTGCCGAAGACCTTTTGGTTGCCGGTCAGCGCTACTATGCGGTTGGTGGCCCTTTGCCGCTAGAACGCGATTCCCAGTCGCACCTCAACACCTTTGCGGGTCGCGGCGGAATCTAGATCGGGGAAAGAGATTGACCGAACAAATGCGGGCCGCGGTTTATTACGCGAGCGGCGATGTCAGAATCGAGCAGCGCGAGGTGCCGAGCCCAACGACGGGTGAGGCCCTGCTAAAGGTCTTGCGCTCGGGCATGTGCGGCACCGACGGCTCGGAATATAAATCTGGCCCAAAGATTTTTGCCACCCAAACCCAGCACCCGGTCAGCGGGCATCTTGGGCCGATGATTCTGGGTCACGAGTTCATCGGTGAGATCACCGAACTCACCTCACGCGGCTCTGGCTTTGAGGTTGGCGATCGCGTCGCATCTGGCGCTGGCATATCGTGTGGCACCTGCAGACGCTGTCTCGAGCTTCGAACCAACCTTTGCGAACGCTATGTGACTCTCGGGCTAAACCGCGATGGCGGAATGGCCGAGTACGTTGCGGTTCCAACCAGCACGCTTGTCAAAATCCCCGATGGATTAGGCCTCGACGCCGCAGGTTTGGCCCAACCATTGGCTGTTGGTTTACATGCTGCCCGTCGAGCCAAGGTTCAAGCCGGCGATAGGGTGCTGCTAATCGGGGCCGGCGCAATCGGCACATTTGTTTTGGCAGGCCTTAAGGCTTTGTTCAACGTCGAGGTAACCGTCTTGGATTTTGCCGGAGCGCGACTTGAACGTGCCATCAAACTTGGAGCCGATCACACCGTCTCGGTGGGCGAAGATGCCGAAGCCAAGATCAGAGAAATCGTCGGAGTAGCCGGAGCCGATGTCGTAATCGAGGCCAGCGGGGCACCGGGGCAGCTGTCGTTTGCGATTGCA
>CAZLWT010000259.1:0-1996 GCA_964563325.1 uncultured Rhodoluna sp.
CACCAAACGCGAGTTTGACATTGTCTCGCTGGTGAAATCGGTGGTCAACGAAACCGCGAAGCACAGCGCCTTTGAGGTTGAACTGCAAACCGTTGATGGCTTGAGCGAGCAAAAGATTTCGGCCGACCCAGAACGCGTGGCACAGATTTTGAACAACCTGCTCGAAAACGCCAATCGTTGGGCCGAATCCAAAATCCAAGTTCGAATCGGCTCGACCGAAACCGACTTTTGGCTTCAGGTGCTAGACGATGGCCCTGGGGTTCCCGAGGCCGAACGCGAGAACATTTTTGAACGCTTCGTGCGCCTCGAGCCAGACCGCGCCAGGTCATCGGGCGGTTCGGGCCTTGGCCTGGCAATCTCGCGCTCGCTCGCAGACGCTCATGGCGGAACCCTGCTTTATCTTGCCAACCAACCGGCCATCGGCGCCGCCTTCGAACTTAGGCTTCCGCTCTAGCCAGTGACCCTCGGTAAACTTGAACCGTGAAGATACTGTTGCTAGGTTCAGGTGCCCGCGAGCACGCCATCGTCAAATCGCTATTGCGAACCGGCACCGCGGCCAGCGACATCTTGGTGGCACCCGGCAACGCCGGAATCGCAGGCGACGTGACTTGCATCCAAATCGACCCGAATGACCCATCCGAGGTCACCGAGTTTGCGGTGGCCAACGCGATTGAGCTTGTCATCATTGGCCCCGAGGCTCCCCTGGTTGCCGGGGTTTCCGATGCGCTCCGAGCCACTGGAATAGCGGTTTTCGGGCCTTCCCAAAAGGCCGCGCAACTTGAGGGCTCGAAGTCTTTCGCAAAAGAGATCATGGCGGCGGCCGACGTGCCAACCGGCATGGCCAAAGAGTGCGACACCATGCAAGAAGTCGAATCGGCGATGGATGCGTTTGGCGCGCCATACGTCATCAAGGCCGATGGCTTGGCTGCCGGCAAGGGCGTCATCGTCACAACCGATCGGGTGGCTGCGCTGCAGCACGCGGCCAAGTTCATCGACGGCGGCATTTTGGTCGAGGAGTTCCTAAGCGGCCCAGAGGTCTCGCTCTTTTTCCTATCCGATGGCGTCAACGTTTTGCCGCTCGCCCCGGCCCAAGACTTCAAGCGCGCCTTCGACAACGACGAAGGCCCGAACACCGGAGGCATGGGGGCATACTCGCCGCTGCCTTGGTTGCCTGAAGGTTTTGTCGAAGAGGTCGAGCGCAGCGTTGCACTGCCAACCGTTCAAGAACTTGCCAAACTTGGCGCACCGTTCATCGGTTTGCTTTACTGTGGCCTGATTCTCACCGACCGCGGCCTGCGAGTGATCGAGTTCAATGCCCGCTTTGGTGACCCCGAGACCCAGGTGGTTTTGCGCCGACTCGTGACTCCCCTGGCCTCACTGCTGCACGCAGCCGCAACCGGAAACCTGGAAACCGTTGGCGACCCAAAGTTCATCGACGAAGTGGCAATCACCGTTGTGTTAGCCAGCGAGGGATACCCTGACAGCGCAGCCCCGAGTCGCCCGATCTTGAATGTTGCGACCGCCGAGTCGGTGCCCGAGATTGAGATTTGCCACGCGGCAACATCCATCGCGGTGATTGATGGCAAAGAACAACTGGTTTCGACCGGTGGTCGCGTGCTCTCGGTGGTTGCTGTTGGAAAAGACTTTCACGATGCTCGCGCCCACGCCTATCACGCGATGGAAAAGCTTTCGCTTGAGGGCTCGCACTACCGCCGCGACATTGCCAAGCAGGTTGCGCTTTGAGCCTGACCGAGGCCGCGGTGGCCATCAAGGGTTGGCACCACATTTATTCGGGCAAGGTTCGCGACCTTTACGAGTCGGATGACGCCGCGCTTTCAAACCTGATTTTGGTGGTGGCCAGCGACCGGGTGAGCGCATTCGATCAGGTGCTCGAACCGGTGATTCCGGGCAAGGGATCCCACCTCACCGAGCTCACCACCTGGTGGTTTGACCGGCTCGATGTGCCGAATCACGTCTCGCTTGCGGTGCCGGTGCC
>CAZLWT010000260.1:0-1995 GCA_964563325.1 uncultured Rhodoluna sp.
TTTGAGCTTGAGAGCAAGTTCGTTGCGCTGCTCTCGCTGATCGCCATGATCATTTCCACCGGCGTCTCGGCTGATAATGTGATTCTGAAAAACCAAAAGTCACCTAAATGGGTGACCATTGTTTTCGGTTTTGGCTTGGTGGTCGATGTTCTGGTCATTCTGTTCGCGGGCAAAACACTCACCATCACCTCGTTGCTGCAGGGCTCACTTGCGCTGGCTGTTCCGCTGATTTTTGGTTCGCTGGCCGGTGTGCTTAGCGAGCGGGTCGGAATCGTGAACATCGCGATTGAGGGTCAGCTGTTGGCCGGTGCCTTTGTGTCGGCTCTGGTGGCATCGATAAGCCACAACCTTTATGCCGGCTTGCTTGGCGCACTGGTGGCCGGGGCCCTGGTTTCATGGGTGCTTGCCGTGTTCAGCATCAAGTACGTGGTCGACCAAATTATTGTCGGTGTGGTTTTGAACGTTCTGCTGCAGGGGCTAACCAACTTCTTCTTCAGCACACTGATGGACAGCTTCCCCGAGTTAAACCGCCCGCCGCGCCTCGAGAAAATAGCCTTGCCGCTGCTTTCGCAGATTCCGGTTATCGGCCCGGTGCTTTTCTATCAAACGCTCATCGTGTACCTGATGTTCATCGCGGTTGGAACCGTCTGGTTCGTGCTCTTCAAGACCCGCTGGGGCCTGCGGGTGCGATCGGTTGGCGAATACCCCAAGGCCGCCGACACAGTTGGCATCAACGTCTTCCGCACTCGCTACGTCAGCGTCATCATCGGTGGCGCCCTGGCCGGTTTGGGTGGTTCGTTCTTCACCCTCGGGCAGGTGGGAGCCTTTGGTAAAGAAATGTCCAATGGCGCCGGATACATTGCCCTGGCAGCTCTCATCTTTGGCCGCTGGAACCCGATTTACGCCGCTTTTGCCGCGCTGCTTTTTGGCTTCACCGAAAACCTGAGGCAGTTGCTCAGCGTGGTTGGGTCACCCGTGCCAAGCGAGGTTCTCGAAATGTTGCCATACGCGCTCACCGTAATCGCCGTTGCCGGTCTAGTTGGCAAGGTCACCGGGCCAGCCGCCTCTGGCAAAGCCTATATAAAAAGTTAGGTGGGCCTAATGAGCTCAAAAAATACAATCGATGCCGCTTCAATTAACTGGGATGTGCTTCGCGCCGCCGCGGTTAGCGCAATGCAGAAGGCTTATGCCCCCTACTCAAAGTTTCCGGTTGGTGCCGCCGCGCTAACCGAGGACGGTCGGGTGGTCAGCGGTTGCAACATCGAAAACGCTTCTTACGGAGTGACCCTCTGCGCCGAATGCTCAATGATTAGCGACCTCTTTATGGGCGGGGGCGGTCGCCTGGTCGCTTTCGATTGCGTCGATGGCCACCTGAACACCCTGATGCCATGCGGGCGTTGCCGACAACTGATTTACGAACACTCGGTTCCCGGAATGCTGCTCAATACGGTCTCGGGCATTCGCACAATCGAACAGGTTTTGCCAGATGCCTTCGGGCCAAGAGATCTTGAGGAACGCTCATGAGCGAATTCAGCGCAGTGGAACTAATCATCGCCAAGCGCGAGCACGGCGAGTTATCCACCGATGAAATCAACTGGCTGATAGCCAACTACACCTCGGGGGTGGTGGCCGACGAGCAAATGTCGGCCATGGCGATGGCTATTTTGCTCAATGGCATGAACCGACGGGAAATTCGCGATCTGACCATGGCAATGATTGCCTCGGGCGAGCGTCTAAGTTATGGCGACCTTCCGATGCCAACCGCCGATAAGCACTCAACCGGTGGGGTGGGCGACAAAATCACCCTTCCGCTGGCGCCGTTGGTTGCCGCCTTTGGGGTTGCCGTTCCGCAGCTCTCTGGTCGAGGACTTGGTCACACCGGTGGAACCCTAGACAAGCTCGAGTCGATTCCGGGTTGGCGAGCCTCGCTCAGCAACGCCGAAATGAGATCGGAAGAGCACACGTCTGAACTCCAGTCACATTCAGAAATCTCGT
>CAZLWT010000261.1:0-1991 GCA_964563325.1 uncultured Rhodoluna sp.
AATCACGTTGCAACGGTGCAGCAACCTCAGCCACAACAGCCGGCGACCACTCCGAAACCAAAGCCTCATCAGAACCGTAAGCGACACCAACGGCTCTAACCACAGCCTGATAACTGAAACCGGAACTTCCGCGGGTCACCCCATCAATCGTGCAAGACAAAATGCCGGTACCCGCGACAGCATCACAGTAATACCGTTCCGAGTCGGCAGCCAACTTCACACTGTAACCGGCAATTCCGTTGCCACCGTCATCGGTTGGTGTGCGCCAAGAAATGGTCACCGAACGACCAGAAACCTTCGCCGAAACCTCACGCACCAAAGAAGGAGCAACCGGCTTAATCACCGTTGAACCAGCCAAACGACCCGCATAATGATCAACATCAGAGGCAATCCGAACCACAAAATTACATACCCCGGCATGCAAAGCGGTCAACGCACCGCTCAACTCATCAACGCTACAAACCGCAGCCGAAGACTGTTCAACCGAATAATAAGGTGTCACACCAGAAACATCGCCGGCCACCCGAATCGAAGTCAAAGCACCAAAGGAAACCAAAGCATCCGGGGCCGCACCCCAACGCAAATCACGTTGCAACGGTGCAGCAACCTCAGCCACAACAGCCGGCGACCACTCCGAGGCAAGACCCAAACCGCCCTTGAAGCCTTCCGCGGTGGCCCTCACCGAAACCTGGTACCCAAACCCATTCGAACCGCGATTGACCTGATCCACTCGGCAACTGGTTTGCGAAGCGGTTAGCTTGCAACCGTAAGAATCCACGCCATTGGTTATCGAAACCTCATAACCATTGATGGCCACACCGCCATCGTTCAGCGGCGGTTGCCAGCTTGTGGTTATCGAGCTGCCGTCAACCTCGGTGACAACATCCATCGCAACAGAAGGTGCAATCGGAGCGATTTCGGTAGACCCCGAAAGCATTGCGCCAAAAAGGTCTTCGTTTCGGTCGATGTAGGCCTTGTAAGAGCAGGTGCCGGCGCGCAAAGCCGTGAGGGTTCCGCTGTCGGGCTGCACCCGGCACACCTCGGTCGATGCTTCGTCAACCGCGAAGCGCACGGTGCCGCGATTGGTCAACTCGGCAACCGTTAGATCGGTAAGCGGGCCGTAGTTAGAGACGTCGGCGGGTTTTGAGGTCCACTGAATTTGCGTTGTGTAGGGCGCGGCCACAGAAACCGAAGTTGCCTCCGAGGCGATGGATCGCAAACCGAGCTCGCCTTGGAAGTCTTTGCCAACAGAAACAGCGTCGATTGTGTAGTCATAGCCGAACCAACCTCGCGAGACCCCCTCAATGGTGCAAGATGTGGCCGGCGCTATTGCCTCGCAACTGTAATCCTTGTCACCAGCGTTGGCAGTCACAAGATAGCTTGCAATGTCGAAGCCGCCATCGACCGCGGGTGCCTCAAAAGAAACCGAAATATTTCGACCATCCACAGTGGCGCTCAGTTTGGTTGGCGCCCCTGGGTTGAGGGGCTTAATTGTGGTGATTCCAGACCTGATTGCCTGGCGGCGATCTGCATCGGCGGCAATGGTTGCGATGTAATCGCAGCTGCCGGCTCGCAGTGCAGTAATGGCACCGGTCGAGGCGTCGATCTGGCAAATGGCGTCCGATTCGGCGGCAACCGAGTAAATCGGGGTGCCTACCACCAGAGAATCCGCGGCCTGCACTCGCCCAACCGGGCCATAGGGCACGCTTGCCTCAGGGGTTTCCAGCCAAATTATGGTTCGCACCAGTGGGGCCGTAACCACAGCGTCGACGGTCACCGTGTAAGGCGAAACCAGCGCTGCCTCGGTCAGATAGGGTTTTTCAACCGCTTGAGCCGAAACCTTATAGGTATAACCCTCGGCCCCTCGAGTCACATTTGTGATGGTGCAACTGGTGGCCGGGGCGGTCGCCGTGCATAGGAAGTCGTGGCCGTCGGCCGAGGCCTTTGCGTTGTAGCTTGCGATTCCCAGACCTCCGGTGTTGGCGGGAATC
>CAZLWT010000262.1:0-1991 GCA_964563325.1 uncultured Rhodoluna sp.
CGGTCGCCGCGGTGTCGCGCACGTTGACCCCGATGAACTGCACGTTTTGGTTCTTAAACTCGGCCTGCAGGGCAACCAAATCTGGGGCTTCGGCGCGGCAGGGTGCGCAACCGGCGTACCAAAAGTTCAAAACAACTACCACTCCGGATAGCTGGTCGCTCGACAGCACCGATCCGCTTTCACTCAAGCCGGCCCAGCTGACGGCCTGGCCGCGGTTAGCCGGGGCATATTCGGTGACGGTGCCATCTCCCGCGATGTAGTTTTTGTTGTCGCCGCTCTTGAACTGCTGAGCCAGGGTGTCATTGGCTGAGCAACCGGTTGAGCCAAGCAAAACCGATGCAATCAAAAGGCCGGCCGCGATTGATTTTGAAACTTTCATACTGCCCCTACGTCGATGGCGTTGATGCGAAGCGTGGCCGCCGGGTCGCGGTATTGAACCTCGACCCAGGCGCCGTCACGACGCTCGAAACTTGTGATGCTTGATAGCGCACAGCGGCGCTTTCTTGGGTCATGAGCCAAAGACTCTTTGACCGCGGTCAGGTGGGTGATCCAAATCGGCATCTGATGAGAAACCATGACGATGTCGCCAGAGCCCGCCTCGGCTTCGGTGGCGAGCAACGCGCTATCCATCGCCTGAATCATGCGGGCCGAAACCGAAGCAAACGGTTCACCCCAGCTTGGTCGGGCCGGATTTCTGAGGTGAAACCAAAGGTGTGGGCGAATCAGAACCCGACCCAGGCTTAGTTTTTTGCCTTCAAAGATGTTGTATGGCTCAATGATGCGCTCTTCGATTTGCAGCGCCAAAACGCCACCGAAGGCCGCGCGAATGTGCTCGGCGCTTTCTTGGGTGCGCAGCAGCGGTGAGCAAATAATCGCCGAAACGGGCCGGCCGGCGTTCAAAAGTTCTTGGGCCGCCAAATCAGCCATCTGATGCCCCAAATCAGACAACGCGTAATGCGGCAAACGGCCGTAGAGCACACCCTCGGGGTTGTGGACTTCGCCGTGGCGAACCAGATGAATACGGGTGGCGGGCATGGCTTAAGTCTACCCTCCGCTAAACTTGAGGTTTGAGTCTTCAGGCGTCTCTAAGCCTTCAAAAGACCTAATCGAAAGCAAGGATTGTATGCGCAACCGCACACTCGTTAAAGATCTCGCCGCCAAAGAAGACGGCCCGGTAATCCTCGGCGGTTGGGTCGAAAAACTGCGCGATCAAAAGCGCATTCAGTTCATCATTTTGCGCGATGAGTCGGGCGACGTTCAGGTAACCTACCCTCGCCCGGTGGTTGATGAGGCCCCGGTTGAAGACGATGCGCTTGCCGCCAAGGTTTCGACCCTGACC
This sequence comes from uncultured Rhodoluna sp., assembly GCA_964563325.1. GTDB lineage: Bacteria > Actinomycetota > Actinomycetes > Actinomycetales > Microbacteriaceae > Rhodoluna. The sequence goes on from CAZLWT010000262.1 coordinate 1,340, forward strand.
AACGGGTCATTTGTTTGGGTGACCGGCCGACTAAAGCATGACGAGCGCGTCAAGCTCGGTGGCCTAGAGGTGCAACTTGACGATCTAGAAATCGTCACCCTCGCCGACCCAGAAACCCCGATTGCCGATGACACCAGCATCGATAAGCGCATGGACTGGCGCTTCCTTGACATTCGCCGCCCAGAAATGAACTTGGTCTTTCGGGTTCAGACCACCATCGAAAACGCCTGGCGCGAATACTGGATGGAAAACGGCTTCAACGAGATTCACTCACCAAAGTTGATGGCCAGCCCTTCAGAGTCAAACGCCGAGCTCTTCAAACTCGAATACTTCGAAACCCACGCCTATTTGGCCCAGAGCCCGCAGTTCTATAAGCAGATGGCCATGAGCGCCGGCCTTGGTCGCATCTTCGAGATTGGGCCGGTCTTCCGTGCCGACCCTTCCTTCACCTCGCGCCACGCCACCGAGTTCACCTCGGTTGACATCGAAGTTTCTTGGATCGACTCGCATGAAGACATCATGGCCATCCAAGAGCAGCTGATGGTGCGCGCCATCTCGGCGGTCGCCGAAAAGCACGGTGCCGAAATCTTGAGCCGCTTTGGTGTCGAGGTCGTTGTTCCAACCGTTCCGTTCCCACGCATTCCGCTTGCCG
>CAZLWT010000263.1:0-1962 GCA_964563325.1 uncultured Rhodoluna sp.
ATCTCGGCGGTAGTCGTCGGGCTGGTTTTGTCACTGTTGTTGCGAAAAACAGTTCTTGCGCGTGTCAGCACTCGGCTGCCACCAATTGACGCCGAAGAGACCCTTGGCGACTAACAGACCGTCGAGGGTGACTAAGGGGCTACTCGACCGTTTTCGTTGAAGGCCGCATAGGTGAGCGGCATGAGCTTGGCCCACTCGTCTTCCATTTTCTCGGCAACCATTTCGATCTCGCGCTGCGGGAAGGAAGGGAAGTGGGTGCCTGGACGGCTGGTGCGCAGGCTTAGAAAGTTCATCAGGGCTCGAGCATTCATTGTCACGTACATGCTCGAATAGATGTTTACCGGAAGAACGATGCGGGCGACCTCACGTGCCACTCCGGCTTCGAGCATGCGCTTATACGAAGCGTAAGAATTGATGGATGCGCTTCTCGCCTCTTGCTCAACGAGCGCGGTTTGTTCGGCGGTGCCGGGGATGAACTCGTAGTGACCGGTCTTACCGATTTGCACCAGGTTGCGCTCTGGGCCTGGCACATAAAATACCGGGCTTAGTTCCTTGTATCGCGCCGATTCCTCGTTGTAGCTAGCGATGCGATGACGCATGAACTCGCGGAAGACAAAAATTGGAGCCTGAACGTAGAAGGTGAGCGAGTTGTGCTCAAAGGGTGAGCCGTGTCGGTCTCGCATCAGGTAGTTGATCAGACCGCGGCTTCGCTTTTCATCCTCGGCATCGTCCTTTTTTCCAAGGGCGGCCTCAAGGGTTTGCTCACCCTGAGTCGAAACCCGAGCGGCAAAAAGCACATCCTGGTCGGATGCGCTGCCACGAACGAGCTCTACGGTTACATCGCTACGAAAAATAATCTCAGACACGAGGCAAGCCTAGCCTTTTAGTCGCCGTAACATTACGAAACAGCCGGCGTTGTTGCTGATTTAGCCTTTAGCCTTGAACCATGACCTGGCAAACACGAATCGAACTGGTGGTGGCACTACTGGCTTTTGCAACGCTTGCCGGATTCATCTGGAAGGCCCGCACCGGGCGGGCTCACCGAGTTCGAAGCGGTGAACAGGTTGACCTGATCAAGCTTGAAGCAATCAAGGCCGGAAAACCGGTCACCAAGTTTGGGAAAAAAGCCACCGCACTGCAGTTTTCAACCGAGGTTTGCAGCCAGTGCCGTCAAACAGCTCGGCTACTTGGTGAGCTCGAAAGCAAGCACGGCGACCTTCTTCACCTAGAGGTGGACGTGACCAATCGACTTGATCTGGCCGCCCATTTCAAAGTGTTGCAAACACCAACCACCCTCTTGCTCGATTCGAACGGTCGAGTTAGGGCCCGAATTGGTGGAGCCCCAAAACCCCAGGTTTTACAAGAAGAACTTAGAAAATTGGAGATAAAGAATGTCTAACCCAACACCTGCCGGAATCGACCCGCGTGGCCCCCGTTTCGGTGCCGCAATCACCTCGGTCTTGCTACTAATAACCGTATTCCTCGGCCTGGGCGACGCTGCGTCGACAACGGCCGGGTTTGCGCTCCTGCTGGTTTTGGCAGTTCTTTTTGCAGTCGGTGCAACTCTCGGGGTTTCGAATCACCCATACGCGTTTATCTACAAGAAGTTGGTTCGCCCTCGCCTTGCCGCCCCGACAGAGCTTGAAGACCCTCGCCCACCCAAGTTTGCTCAGGCCGTCGGCCTCTTCGTGGTGTCAATCGGCATAGTGCTTTACCTCGCCGGATTCAGCTACGGAGTTGCCATCTTCGCCGGGGCTGCCTTCATCGCCGCCTTCTTGAACGCGGCCTTTGCCTACTGCCTCGGTTGCCAGATTTACCTAGGTCTGAAGCGCCTCGGGGTTATCCGAAACGCATAGCCAGGGTTGCCCGCAATGGCATCCATAGTGCCCTAGGCGCTCTTGCTCAGCAGGAGCGCCTTTCGCATTGCTGCTCTGGCGCGTCGGCGATCCCCGGTGGCGTCAT
>CAZLWT010000264.1:0-1946 GCA_964563325.1 uncultured Rhodoluna sp.
CGTGCTTTTGCCGTATCGCCGTTCTGGCGCAGGATCAAGGCTCTGCTGTAAAAACAAGTACGACATAACCTTTACCGTAACCGCTGTTGACGAGGCACCAGAACTGGTCGAATACGTCAGTCGCGTACTGACCGAGCGAGACATCGTCATTGCAGCAAAACCACTCGAGGTCACCGAGATGCTAATCGAAGGAGTGCGCTGGACCTACGTCTTCTACGAAAGCGGTCTAGCCATAAATGTGCTCTACGCTCTTGAAGAAGGCGGCAAGCGAGCAGTTGGATTCAAGCTCTCAATGGGCATGGAGGTGCCCGAAGAGTTGGCATCGAAATTCAAGTTCGCGCGCCAAAAGTCAAAGCTCGCCGGCGAAATCCGTGGCAGCTATTTCGTGGTTAAAGGTCAGTACTGACTCACAAGCCCCTAGAAGCCCGCCATTTTGGGGGCAGTTCTCGTTTTGCGTTCTAGCAAACCTATGGTGTTGACTGAGTTTTATGGGATTTTTTTCTGATTCCACCCGTTAGCGCGAGACATAAGGGGCAACTGCATGAACTCCTCATCATTCCTTAAGGGCTGCCTTAGTTGCTTCTCAATCGGGTTTGGAATCTTGTTCCTCACATTTTTCATTTCCAACATTGGTGGTGGCAGTTTTGCGCTTCCCCTTGCCATCATTGCTGTGGTGATTGCCTTTGCCATAATCGCCCGTAGGCGCGACAAAGCGGGCACCGGGATGCGACCGGGCTCGTTCGTGCCCCTACCAGTGCCTACGTCTGCGCCAGTGTCTGTGCCAGTGTCTGTACCCGCACAGACCGCAAACCTGACTATGGATGCCGCCAGCAGCAACCCAGCCCCAGCCACTGGCGGCGCCGATGATATCGCTTACCCAACCACAATCTGTGGCCATGTCTTCAGCCACCAACAACTGCTTGCCTCAAAAACCGTAAGTTGCCCATGCGGCTACACGTTTAAGTCGGCAGACCTTATCGCGCATCAAAACAGCCTCGACAGCATCATCCAGGCCCAAGCCCAACTGCGGGATCTGAAAGTTAAGATTCGAAGCGAGGCGGAAGCCTCAAGACAGTCGCCTGCCACGACAGCAACTAAATCTTCTGCCCTGAACGCCGGCTCAGCGCCAGCGCGGGCTGCTACTGCCGAACCACGGGTCGCGAAGCCGAAGGTTAGCCTTTCACTCCAGCAGTGGTTGATTGTCGGCGCCAGCCTGCTGGTGATGATTGCCGGTTCGGTTTTCGTCAGCGCAAACGTCAACACCCTTGAACAGTGGGTCTTTGAACTCATAACGATAGGCGTGGCCGCCGCCACCGGTTTCGGCGCTTTCCGCGCGCGCAACATATCAGTGCTGTTTTCAAACTTCCTGGCAGCATTTAGCTCTTCAATGCAGTTGGCAACCATGTCGATCATCGGCGATCAGATTAGCCCCGACTTCATCTGGTCAACCATGCCGGCTTGGTGGTGGTGCGTTTCGCTTGCCGTGGTTTCGGGCTTGGCAACACTGCTCGCTCGGTTTAGCAAGAACTTTGGCTGGAAGGCCATTGCACTTCTAGCATCAGCCGCAACCGCGCTGGTTTTGAGCCTAGGCGTTTTGCGCGTGGCTATTGATCCATCGGCGTTTGGTTTGCAACTTGCGATGCTCAGCGCAACTTCGGTTTTGGTGCTCATTCAGTCGCGCTACCTGCGAGGCATCGGGCAACCCGCATACGACGATAAAGCCGGAAAGGAATACTTCGCTGAACTCACCGCTCGTGAGGATGCGAGCCTGCGAGTTGTTGCTCAAGTAGCCGCCGGATTGCAACTTGCGGTGGCAGCCGGTCTTGCGGTCACCAGCTTGGCACTTGCCCCATTAGCCGCTCCCCAGGCCCTTCCGATTCTGCTTATTGCAATCGTTTGGTTGCCAATCGCGCTGTTCTGGAAGAACTGGAGCGGGCAGCTCACTC
>CAZLWT010000265.1:0-1904 GCA_964563325.1 uncultured Rhodoluna sp.
CGGTCGTTGACGCCTTCGAACTGGTCTTCAGCCGAGTGACCCAAGAATCCAGCACCACGGTGGTTCAAACCCTGGCTCGCAAGCATTCGTTTAGCCCAGACTTTTCACCCTATTTTCAGGCACGGCTTTACCGCGACGGTTCGTTGCTGCTGGAAATCGCCGATGGTGACCACAAATCCAAGGTGCCGGCTAAGCGCCTAGGCGAGATGAAATTCTTGGGCTGGAACCTTCCAACGATTTCTAACCCGCATTTCAGTCGCGTATTCAATGTCGGTTGGGATGCCCGACACATGGGTGAACAGGTGCTCGAGGTGCTGGTTTCGCTTCTAGATTTAGAAATATCTGACTGGTTTCACTTCATGACACCGCGCATGACCCCGTTCATATCCGCCAACAGCAAACTCAAGTTGTTCGCCAAGCAACCATATTTCACGGTGCCGGGCTTTAACCGCGACTTGCTGGTTTGAACTAAATCGGCTGATTCCAACGTTTCGCTCAGACACTAAACGAAAAGAGGCAAAGAAATGGCCCAAAAAGAAGCTAGCAAAATGACCCTGTACATCGACATGGACAATGTCCTGGTGGATTTCCAGTCTGGAATAGATCGACTGAGCGAGCAACAACTGCACGAGTTTCAGGGTCGCTATGACGAAGTCCCCGGAATCTTTGGTTGGATGGACCCGATGGATGGGGCGGTTGAGGCGGTTGGTAACTTGGCGAGTCACTTCGACCTTTACATTCTGTCCACTGCCCCGTGGAATAACCCTTCGGCTTGGAGTGACAAACTCGAGTGGGTGCAAAAGCGCTGGGGTGCCGACGAAACCAGTCCGGTTCATAAGAGGCTCATTCTTAGCCACCACAAGGATTTGAACCTAGGCTCGATACTCGTCGATGACCGAGCCGAGCACAACGGCGTTCCATTCTTCAATGGCGTGCACCTGCACTTCGGTCACCCAAACTTTAGAAATTGGATCGAAACGGAAAAGTTCCTCATGCAGTTGGTGCGGCCCAGCGCCTAGCGGTCCCCGCCTGCGCCCTAAATTGGCACGACCCGAATCAGTGACTGTTCGACCGTGTGGCCACAGGATTTTGTGAAAGTACCCCAACTGCCCTCGGGTGCGTTGAGCACCTGTTCGGCATGCGGTGTGCAAAGCCCCTCATGCGCACCGCAGAGCGGGCAAATAATCAGGTGGCTGGCAGCGTCGTCGCAGTCATCGTGATGGCAGGGCAAGACAGCCTCAAGATCAATGAGTTCGATGGTGCGCTCATCGACCTGGTTCATTAGCCAAACAGATCGGGAAGCGTGGCCGCCCAGGGTTCGCGAAGCCCCTGCAAAGTAAAGTCGGCAAGGTCTTTCACCTGAAGCAAAGCGTCATCGCCACGGCCATCGGTCACGCCGATGCGCAACACCGAAACCCCGCGAGCCTCGCAAAGCCCGACAAACTTGACATCGTCTTCGCGGCCAACGGACACCAAAACCCGAGCGGTTGATTCACTGAACAGCGAGGCGGTGGTATCCAAGTTGTCGCGCTCTTGCAGTTCACCAAGCCAAATGCGAGCACCAACGTTGAAGCGCAGGCAAGACTCGACCATGGTCTGGGCCAAACCGCCCTCGCTCAGGTCATGCGCCGAAGCCAAGAGGCCCTGCAGGGTTGCGCCGTGCAGCAAATCGGCCAACTTCTTTTCGGCGGCCAAATCAACGACCGGCGGCTTGCCACCCAGGTGATCATGAATGACCTCGGACCAAACCGAACCGTCAAGCTCGTCGCGGGTGATGCCGAGCAGGTAAATGTTGTTGCCCTCGTCTTGCCAACCCGATGGCACGCGGCGAGCCACGTCATCGATGACACCGAGCAGATCGGAAGAGCACACGTCTGAACTCCAGTCACATTCAGAAATCTCGT
>CAZLWT010000266.1:0-1891 GCA_964563325.1 uncultured Rhodoluna sp.
GCACGCTCTCGTTGGCCAAAACGGATCAGGCAAATCAACCCTAATCAAACTAATCAGCGGCGTTTATAAAGCTGAACCTGGCGGTGAGGTGCTGGTTGACGGCAAGCGCATCGGAACTCCTGTAAGGCCAGGTCGGCTGCACAGTGAGGGTTTGGCCTTCGTTCACCAAGACCTCGGACTCGTTCCTTACCTAACGGTTCGCGAAAACGTGCGGGTCGGTCGCCACGCAACGCGCGGCTTCACCCGGCTAATCGATGTGAAGAAAGATGCCGAAGAAGTTCGCAAAACATTTGAGTTCTTGGGTGTCGACATCGACCCAGAAGAAAAGGTTGCCACCCTTCGTCCAAGTGAGCGAGTTGCGGTTGCCATCGCTCGCGCGATGCAGGACCGCAACTCGGGCAGTGGCGTGATTGTTTTCGATGAGTCTTCGCGCGCGATTCCGCCTGATGCCTTGGACGACTTCTACGGACACATCAAACTGCTAACTAACCAGGGCACCTCTGTTTTGATTGTCAGCCACAACCTTAAAGAAGTACTGAAAATTGCCGATCGAGTGACTGCACTTCGCAACGGCAAGATTGTGCAGATGGGCGTTGCCACCAACGAACTTGACGAAGCCAGCATCACGCGTCTAGTTCTTGGAAAGGATGGCGAACTAGATGACTTTGTAGCCACCATGCCAACTAAGGTTCGCGAGGGCGGTATGACCCTGCGCGGTGTAGCCGGTGGACGTGTATTTGGTATTAGTTCTCATTTTTCTAGGGGAGAGGTGGTCGGTTTCACCGGCGACCTAGATTCTGGTCTTTCTTCCCTTGCCCCGCTAATCGCAGGCGCTTTTCCGGGCGGGGGCGAAATACTCGTAGACGGCAAAATCGTCGAGCGCACTAAGAGCAGTTCGTTGCCAATGGTGAAGGCTGGTGTTTCCTTCATTCCGCAAGACCGTCACGGGCAGGGCTTGGCAACTGAGCTCACGGTTCAAGAAAATGTAACACTGCCTCACCTGCGCACGCGCGGGAAGCCGTGGTTCACCGGAATCAAGTGGCAGCGTGATGAGACCCTCGGTGTTCTTAGAGATTTTGGGGTAACCCCAGCCGATCCCAAAGCAACCGTCTCAACGTTTAGCGGTGGAAACCAGCAAAAGGTGCTGATGGGCAAGTGGTTGCTTGGCAAGCCAAGCGTATTGATTCTTGACGACCCAACCCAGGCCGTTGATGTTGGTGCGCGCAGTGCGGTGCTAAAAGCGGCGCGTCAGGCGGCTGTCGATGGGGCCGCAGTCATTCTCTGCACATCAGAAGTGGAAGACCTTGCGGCCGTCTGTGACCGCATTCACATTTTGGAGTCGGGAATCGTTGTTCGAACCCTTAAGCAACCGCTATCTGCAGACGACATTCTCGCTGCAACTTATGGCAAAACCAAAGGAAGCATCTAATGTCAATGCAAGCAACTGAGAAAAAAGAAGACGGCGTGGCCCTCAAGCTGGCAAAGAGCCTGATTCGTCGCTACAGCCTGATTGTCATCTGGGTGCTCATGGTTGTGGTGTTGATCATGTTGGCCCCGGGTGATGTAAGCCCAATCGCGGCTATGCGCGCGGTGCTCGGGCAACAAACACCGATCATATTCTTAGGGCTTGGCGTGGTAATCACGATGGCCGTAGGTGAGTTCGATCTATCCTTTGCTGGAATATTTGGCATCTCGGCCGTCGCTGTGCCATCGCTCGTAGTGCTCTACGGTTGGTCCTATCCAGTGGCCGTAGTTGGTGCCATTGTGATTGCTCTGATTTGTGGGTTGATCAACGGGCTGCTTGTGGTGAAGGTTAAAATCAGCTCGGTCGTGGTCACTCTTGGCGTATCGAGCGTGGCTGGCGGTTTGGGTTATTGGCTCTCGGGTGAAA
>CAZLWT010000267.1:0-1864 GCA_964563325.1 uncultured Rhodoluna sp.
GCCAAGGCGTTGGCCAGTTGATTGTTGAGGCGCTTATCGAACGCGCCAGGCAGCTTGGCATTCGCCGAGTCTTCTGCTTGACCTTCGAAGTTGACTTCTTTGCCAAGCTTGGCTTTGAGCCCATAGCCGACGCCCCGATTGACCCAGCGACCTATGCCGAACTGGTTCGCTCAAGCGATGAGGGAATCGCCGAGTTCTTAGATTTGGCACGGGTGAAGCAAAACACGCTTGGAAACACCAGAATGTTGAGACTACTTTGAGATCGTTGGGATTTACAGCATGAGTTCACCTAGGCAGCCTTCCCGCCCAAGCCAGCAGCAGATCTACCGCAGACGCCGAGGCCTTGCGCTAATCGTGCTGCTCGGCCTTTTTGCCGGCATTGGCTCTGGGGTGGCAAGCCTGTTTTCTCAACCTCCGGTGATTGCCATCCCGGGAAGCACCGAGACCGCTCTGGCTTCTTCTGGCTCAGATAAGCCTTGTGCGCCCGGCGCCATTGACGTTGAGGCCTTTGTTGGCACCGCCGACCGTGCCACGAAGCTGCGCTTTGGCGCAACCGAAAAGCCTTACCTCTGGTTCTCGCTCACCAACCTTGGAACCGTTGCCTGCACTTTCAATGTCGGTTCAAAGGTGCAATTTTTCAACATCAGCAGCGGCCCCGAGGCCATCTGGAGCTCGAAAGACTGTGATCGCTCGGCCGATCAAGACCTGAACATCATCTTGCAGTCGGCTAGAACCATCACCGGGCCGGCCGGGGTTTGGCAGCTCGTGCGTTCAACCACGGTGGCGACCGGAAGTGGCTGTGGCGTTGGGCAACCGAGTGTTTTGGCCGCCGGCTCAAGCTATAAGTTGACCGTGACCGTGAACGGCGTTATTTCGTCCAACTCGGTTCAGTTTGTGCTGGAGTAACACGCAGCGCTTCGACTCCGTTGCCAAAACGTTGCCTAAAGAGCCCGCGAAACCGCTTTCGTGAAACCGATTTCACGATAAAGTTGCTTGGTGATTGAACAGCCTGCATACCAAAACCCTGCCCTAGCCATCGATGAACGCATCGAAGACCTTCTGGGGCGCATGAGCCTGCCAGAAAAAGTCGGGCAGATGATGCAGCTTGATGCAAGAGAAAACATCGGCGGGCTAATCGCCGACTTCCACGTCGGTTCAATCCTGCACACCTCACCAGAAGACATGATTCTGTCGGCCTCGCTGATCAAGAAAACCCGGTTGCAGATTCCGCTTTTGACCGGCGATGACTGCATTCACGGCCACTCCTTCTGGCCAGGGGCAACAATCTTTCCAACCCAGCTGGGCATGGCTTCTTCTTGGAACACCGAGCTGGTGCGCAAGGTGGCCAGGGTCTCGGCCATCGAGGTTGCAGCAACCGGTTTGCACTGGACTTTCTCGCCGGTGCTCTGCATCGCGCGCGACCTGCGCTGGGGCCGAGTGGGCGAAACCTTTGGCGAAGACCCGTTTTTGATTGGCGAGTTCGGCTCGGCCATGATCAAGGGCTATCAGGGCGATGGATTATTGGACCCGACCGCTATTTTGGCCTGCGCCAAGCACTTCGTGGCCTACTCGGAAACCCTCGGCGGCCGTGACGCAACCGAGGCGATTGTCACCCCAAGAAACCTAAGGTCTTGGTTCTTGCCACCCTTCGAGCGCGCCGCCAAAGAAGGCTGCCGCACCTTCATGCTTGGCTACCAATCCATCGACGGGGTTCCAATCACCGCCAATAAGTGGATTCTGAACGATGTGCTCAAGGGCGAATGGGGCTTCACCGGAACCCTAATAACCGACTGGGATAACGTGGGCCGCATGGTCTGGGAACAAAAGATACAGCCAAATCAGGCCTCGGCCGCGGCGGTTGCCG
>CAZLWT010000268.1:0-1852 GCA_964563325.1 uncultured Rhodoluna sp.
CGGTGGCTGCCACCGGGGCGAAGGTTGCAACTCAAGAGGGTCAACTTATCAGCAAGGTCTTCGAGCGCGGCGGCTTCACGGCGCAAGCCGATGGCAGGTTCAACATTCTGATGCTCGGTGGCGACGCCGGCTCTGATCGTTTTGGGCTGCGACCAGACAGCATTTCGGTGCTCAGCATTAATGCCGCGACCGGCCAAACGCTAAATATTGGCATTCCCAGAAACTTGCAGCGCGTCAACTTTGTGGCTGGCTCACCAATGCGTCAAATTTATCCCGATGGATGGTCCTGTGGCATCGACTGTCTGATCAACGCAATCTATAAAGACGTCACCGATAGTCACGCCGACGCTTATCCGAATGCGGTAAGTCAGGGTTCGAACCCCGGGGTGGAAGCCACCCGAGACGCCGTGGAATGGGTCACCGGTCTCAAAATTCAGTCTTACATCCTGGTTGACATGTCCGGTTTTGAGCGCCTCATCAACGCTCTGGGTGGGGTAAATGTGAACGTGAAATACCGACTTCCGGTCGGTGGCGGTGAAGACATCTATGGTCAACCGATAAACGTGAGGCACTGGATTGAGCCCGGGTATCAACACCTAAACGGAAAATATGCCCTCTGGTATGCCCGTGCCAGACACGGAACCAGCGACTATGCCCGCATGGCACGCCAACGTGAAGTCATAAACGCCATCGTTCAGCAATCCGATGCCGCCAATCTCTTGGCGCGCCTCGAGAAAATCGCCAGGGCCGGCGAAAAACTCATCAAAACCGACATCCCAAGCCCGATGCTTGGTCAATACGTTGACCTGGCGCTGAAGGCTAAGGCGATTGGCCTGAAACCAATCGAACTTGTTCCACCAGAATTCGACATGATTCACCCAGATTTCACAGCAATGCGAGCGAAGATTAATCAGGCCATCTCGGCCGAAAGTGTTGCGCCCTAAAGATTGGTCGCAGAACCAGGAGCGAAATGTTCAAAAAGATATCTGCCACGACGCCGGTAATCGCATTGAGCGTTGCAGTTGGCCTGACCATTGCACTTAGCGGCTGCAGCGTTTTTTACCCGCACTGGGGCGAAACCACAATGCCGACGCCAACCAAGACGGCTTCGCCTTCCTCGAGCGCCACTTCGCAGCCAAGCCCGACCCAGAGCGCAACTGCCAGTGCCACCCCAAGTGCCACCCCAAAGCACAAGGCGGTTTTAGAGGTCTTGTCATCTGAGGTTGACTCAGAAACCGGGCTGTTAACCGTTGTGGCTCAGGTGATCAACACCGCCGAAGGTGGCGGGCAGTGCACCCTAAAGTTCGTGAGTGGTTCGGTTTCGAAAACCGTTTCAGCCGCCGCCGAAGCCAATGTTGACACCACCCAGTGCTTCCCGCTTGAACTCAATCTGGCCGATTTACCATCGGGCACCGCGGCGATTAGCGTCTCGTATGATTCGGCCGGCTTCAATGGATCAACCGGCTCTGAGGCGGTCCTGATTCCTTGATGCGGGGCGGCTGGCAGCGCGTATTGGCTTTTGCGGCGGTAACGCTGCTGGCCAGTTTTGCGCTGACCGCGGTCAAGGCTCAGGTGCAACCGGCTCAGGCGGCAACGGCCTCCCGTTTTGACCCTGGGCTGATAATCAGCGACAGTGTTTTTTACGACTTTGGCACCATGAGCGTAGATCAAATCCAGCGTTTTTTGAACTCCAAGGTAACTAAATGTGCGGCAACCGCGGGCCCGATGTGCCTCAAGGATTACCGCATGGACACCCCGGCGCAACCGGGAAGTGACGGTCGTTGCGGGGCGGTCGCGCCGAAGCTTGACCAAAGCGCGGGCCAGATAATTCACGAAATAGCCGTGGCCTGCG
>CAZLWT010000269.1:0-1844 GCA_964563325.1 uncultured Rhodoluna sp.
AATGACCTCGGCGTCGCGCACCGAACCACCAGGCTGAACCACGGCCTTTACCCCGGCGGCAAGCAGAATCTCGAGACCGTCAGCAAACGGGAAGAAGGCGTCTGAGGCGGCAACCGCACCGGCGGCTCGGAAGCCGGCTCGCTCAACCGCCAAACGACAAGAGTCGACTCGGTTCACCTGACCCATGCCAACGCCAACCGAGGCGCCACCCTTGGCCAAAAGAATGCCGTTTGATTTAACCGCGCGGCAGGCACGCCAAGCGAACTGCAAATCGTTGAAGGTTTCTGGGTCGGCCTTGGTGCCGGTGACTAGCTTCCAGCCCTTGGTCTTGAACGAGTCAAAGTTGTCCGACTGCTGCACCAAAATGCCACCCGAGATCTGCTTGAACTCGGTGTTTGAGCGCATGAAGTTTGCTGGCAATTCCAAAATGCGCAGGTTCTTTTTGGCAATCAAAATCTGCAGGGCATCGATTTCGAAGCCAGGGGCAACAATCACCTCGGTGAATATGTCGGCCACCTGAAGTGCCATGGCGGCGGTCACAACTCGGTTGGCGGCGATTACCCCGCCAAAGGCAGACTGCTCATCGCAAAGGTGAGCCAGTGCGTGGGCATCGGCTATAGCCGTTGGCGACTTCGGGTCGGCGATGGCAATGCCGCAGGGGTTGGCGTGCTTGATGATGGCAACCGCCGGTTCGTTGAAGTCATAGGCGGCTCGAACCGCAGCATCGGCATCCACGAAGTTGTTGTAGGACATCTCTTTGCCGTTTAGTTGTCTGGCCTGGGCCAAACCGGCGCCGGCAATCGAATCGCTGGCCGCAACGGTGCGGTAAAGCGCGGCCGCCTGATGTGAGTTCTCGCCGTAGCGCAAGACGCTAACCAGTTCACCGGCAACCGCAAACTCGCGCTCAAAGCCAGGGTTAGCGCTTTCGGCTTCGGCAGCAACGCCGGCCTTGCCCTTCCACTCGCCCTCGAGCTCGGTGGCAAACCAGTTTGCCACCGCCGAGTCATACCTTGCGGTGTGACCAAAAGCGGCATAGGCCATTTCGCGGCGTTGGGCAAGGGTGGTGCCACCGGCATCCATCGCTGAAATGATTTCGGAATAACGAGCCGGGTCAACAACGATCGCAACGTTGGCGTGGTTCTTGGCGGCGGCTCGAACCATGGCTGGGCCGCCGATGTCGATTTGCTCGACAACCGCGTCGCCCTTGGCGCCAGAGGCCACGGTCTGAACGAATGGGTAAAGGTTCACGACCACCAGCTGAAACGGTGAAATGCCAAGCTCGGCCAAAGCCTGCTCATGCTGCACCAGTCGCAAATCGGCGAGTAACCCGCCGTGGATTGCCGGGTGCAGGGTCTTGACGCGACCATCTAGGGCCTCGGCAAAACCGGTGACCTCGGCCACCTCGATGACCTTGATTCCGGCATCGGCGATGGTTTTGGCGGTCGAGCCGGTCGAGACGATTTCTACGCCGGCGGCACCGAGGGCCTTCGCCAACTCAAGCAGGCCGGTCTTGTCAGAAACCGAAATCAGCGCGCGCTTGATTTCGATGCGGTCAAAGTGGCGATAGTCGGCTGGGGTGTATGGGTTTTGAGCGGCCAAGGGGTATTACCTTTCGATGGCGGAGAGGTTTATCGTTTTTGCCGCGATGTCGATCACCGTTTGCACCAGCAGGTTGCGTTCAACCGACTTGATGCGTTCGTGCAAGGTGAGTTCGTCATCTTCTGGCGAGACCGCAACAACGCTTTGCGCAATGTGCGGCCCAGTATCGACCCCTTCGTCGACAACATGTATCGTCACGCCGGTTGAGGTTACCCCCGCAGCAATGGCGTCTCGCACCGCATGTG
>CAZLWT010000270.1:0-1842 GCA_964563325.1 uncultured Rhodoluna sp.
CCTGAAATAAAGGGATTCCGCCATGGCACAGGTTGCAGTTTTGTTCGACCGTAGTCATATCGTTATGCAAATGCCATTTGAACACTTTTGCCATTAGTGTTGACCCACAGTGCAATTTCTCAAAAGAGAGGTCATCCAATGTCGTTCAAAGTCGAAGGCATTCACCACATCGGGCTCACAGTTCGCGACATCAAACGTTCGTTCGATTGGTACACAAAAATGTTTGATCTGCAGCCGGGGGTTGTGAATCACGGCATTGGCCAGCAACTATCCGACGCGGTTCAGGTTGAAAATGCCGAGTTATCGTTCTCAATGATTGAAATCGGGTCTACCCACATCGAGTTTCTCGAGTACCACAATCCACGTGGCAAAGATTTTGACTTACAAAACAGCGACATCGGCGCAACCCATATATGTTTGCTGATTGACGATATGGATGCCGCCTATGAAACTTTGCTTTCGCGCGGCGCCGTTTTCAATTCCCCGCCGGTCACCCTGACCGATGGCGCTCTGGCCGGCTCACGGTGGGCCTACCTTCGCGACCCAGACGGCATTCAGCTAGAGATTTGGGCGATGCCCAAGCAATAGGGCGCGAACCCTTTCGGCGATAAGCAGGTATCCATCGGCGTTTGGGTGCAGCCCGTCAACCATGAGGTGCGAGTCTGACTCACCGAAGAGTTGCAGCCCGTCAACATAGTGCAGGTTAGGGTCCTGGCGCTGCAAAACTATGTTTTCTAGGATGTCGCGCACTCGGCGCAGGTTCAACTCTTTGACCCATTCCAAATCGCTCGGTTGGCTGCCGTGTGCTTGGCCATTGGCATCGGTGCGCGCCGGGCCCGGTTGCGACTCGAAGCCGGCTGCGTAAATCGGCGACATCAGCAAGATTGGCTGATCCGGATGCGTTTCGCGCACGGTGTCTAAGAAAGCGTGAACCGCGGGGATGAAGGTGCGCTCGGTCATCGTGGCACCGGCAACCACGTTGGCGCCTAGTTTGAGCGAAATCAAATCTGCCTTGGCATCACGAATCGTCTTGGCCGCGAACTGCTCGATGTTTGCCGAGCCGGCAATCCCGAGGCTGAAGAGGTCAAGGTTTAGATCTTGAGCCACCCGGCTTGGCCAGACACCAAGCGGGCTTTCGGCTTCGACGCAGTGACTGATTGATGACCCGTAATGCACCCAGCGGGTTGCTGGCATCTCGGCCGCGGCGAGCGCAGCGTTGGCGGTTAGGTCTAGAAGCTCGATGTCGCAGTTGTGTGGCAACCATATCGACACCGTGCGAACCGCATCGGTTGCCGGCAGACTGAAGCTCGCGATTGAATCTTGACCGGCTCTAACTTCGCCAACCACCGGACCATCCCAAACCCGCAAATCGCCATTGTCATGGCTAAGGCTTTCCTCAAAGCCATCGGTCGCTACCGTCACCGAGGAAGGCGGCGCTTGCCAGCCATCCATCGTGGCATCTCTGGTTGAGCGGTAAGTGAAAGTGATTTCGGTTGCCGAGGTGGCCAGCAGCAATCGAGCCCCCGAGGCCTGATTGGCTACCTTTTGGGTCAGTTGGTCGTGGCGATGCTGAATCGAGGACCAGTGAGGCAAACGGCTCAGCGTCAAACCTCGGTCGGTTCGATTGATCTCGACGACGCCTCTAACGCTGTCGCGGATTAGCTGTTCGGTTTCTGCTCGCATTTAAGAAGTTTATGACGAGCCAGACCAGAACGAGTTTCGAGTCAGACGATTGGCGAATGCATTGGGCTCGCCATCTTTCGTCTAAGTGACAGGGCCAGAAAATGAAACACTGAGCCGAGAACCGATGGGAATAGGGTTAGTACCGTGAAGTAGCCGAGC
>CAZLWT010000271.1:0-1829 GCA_964563325.1 uncultured Rhodoluna sp.
CATAGCCACCAAGTAGGGGGTTATCCACCTGAGGCAACTTGAACGTTGGTTTTTCGGCGATTAGGTTCTATTTTGGTTGGATGACCAAGCTCGTCGAAGAACTTCGAAATCTAGTCAAACGACTTCTGGAAAATCCAAAATTTCAGCAAAATAAACGCAAGTTGATTGTCGGTTCGCTGGTGTTTCTTGCATTAGCGGTTTTGGGCTTAAACACGAGTGGTTCAACCAATTCGAAGAACCTCGTCTCTGCTAATCCCGGCAAGGCTGCCACGAATCGAACTGAACTACCCAAACTTTACGTTCACATTGTCGGGGCGATAAAACAGCCTGGGCTTTACGTCCTAAAGCCAGGGGCTAGAGTTTACGACGCGATTATCGCTGCCGGTGGGTTTGGCCAGAAGGCAGACCAAGGAAGCGTAAACCTGGCCCGAATCCTAAGCGATGGGGAACAAATAGTTGTTCTGGGTGGCGGCACACTCGGTGAATCAACCGGCAACCTTTCGGGGTCAACGCCCAAGCTCGTAAATCTGAATCGTGCCGATCAGGTTGCGCTCGAAGCCTTGCCGGGGGTGGGCCCAACCTTGGCGGGCCGAATGATTGACTATAGAACGGCGAACGGCGGATTCAAGGCTAAGGAAGACTTGCTAAAGGTTTCTGGAATCGGCGACAAACTTTTTCGAGGTCTCAAAGATTTAATCACGCTGTGAAATTGGTTTGGGCGGCTCTTGGCTGTTGGCTGGCCGCTATCGTGAGCATTTTTACGCTTGGCAATCGCGCCGGCCTTGTCATCCAAGTGCTCGCGGCTCTGACACTGATTCTTGCAACCCTTCTCGTCATCAAAAAACTATCCACGGGCGGCGACGTCTCAACCCGACTGCTTGCCTTTATGGGTTCGGTCGCAGTTGTGTTTGTCTTTTGTTCTATTCAACTAACCGGTCAAACAGCAGCCAGGGTTGCCTCGAATTATCAGGTTTTGGATGTCCAGTTCGAGGTTCAAGAGGTCCTTGCGACCAGCCAAAACCATTTCGCAGGCCCGCCAAATCGGAATGCTCGCATCTGTATTAAGCGTTGGGGGATTGGAGCCCAGGCTAAGGCGGGCTCAGGTTGCGGAACCCTCAGCGTGGCTCTAAATGCAACTGTTCAGCCCGGGTTGGTTGCCGCTGGCAGGTTAGCGTTCAAGCCGGCGCGCAATGTGACTGATGGATTTTTTCGTGCCAGGGTCGACTCGGGCACGATAAATCCGATTAGACAAAATCTGTCGCTTTATGTTTTCGGCGGTTTCAAAGAGCAATTCTCGCGAGCTGTTTCTGGTGTTAGCCCGGATGCGGTCGCCCTCGTGCTCGGTTTGGGAATTGGCGATGATTCGGGTTTGAGTCCGGCGACAGCCGAGCAAATGAAGTCGCTCTCGCTGACTCACCTGACCGCGGTATCGGGCGCCAACTGTGCAATCGTGCTGGGCGGCGTGTTTTATTTAAGCCTGTTCTTGGGAGTCAAGCGCTGGCCAAGATTTGTGCTCGCTACGGTTTCGCTCTGCTGTTATGTGCTTCTGGTAGGTCAGCAGCCAAGCGTGTTGCGCGCTGGTGTGATGGCCTTGGTGGTGCTCTTGGCAATGACCCTTGGGCGTGGGGTTAGCCCAATCTCGGCACTCGCGCTAACGGTTTCGGGGCTTCTTATTTCTAACCCACTGCTTGCAGTGCAGTACGGTTTTGCCCTCTCGGTCGCGGCCACGGCCGGTTTGCTGATTCTTGCACCGAATATGGCAAAAGCCTTTGAACGCCGCTAGATCGGAAGAGCACACGTCTGAACTCCAGTCACATTCAGAAATCTCG
>CAZLWT010000272.1:0-1826 GCA_964563325.1 uncultured Rhodoluna sp.
CGGCGATGTCGGCCGCGTTCGGTGCGCTATCGGCGGCTACGGCCGAGGTGGCCAAGGCATAACCACCACCGCTGAGCAGTAGGCCGGCTGCCAGCACGATGGCTGCAGCGATAGGTGAACGACGGTTGAATGATGATTTGCGTTTCTGGATTGCCATGTTCAAGTTCTCCGAGTTCTGGTTATTTCAAGACGTAGACGATGAGGAACAGTCCGATCCAGACCACATCGACAAAGTGCCAGTAGTACGAGACGACGATCGCGCCGGTTGCCTCGTAGTGACCAAATTTCTTAGCAGCAAAGGTTCTGCCGATGATGAGCAGGAAGGCAATAAGCCCTCCGGTCACGTGCAGGGCGTGGAACCCGGTGGTGATGTAAAAAGCGCTGCCGTAGGAGTTAGAGCTCAGCATGACGCCCTCGGAAATCAGAGTTGCGTACTCCCAAACCTGACCCGCTACGAAGATTGCCCCGAGCAGGTAGCTGAGGAAGAACCATTCGACCATTCCCCACTTGACGGGGGACTTGCCGGTAGCACGCGGTTGCATGCGCTCGGCCGCGAAGACGCCGAACTGAGCCGTGAAGGACGATGCGACGAGAATCAGTGTGTTGGTTAGCGCGAATGGCACGTTCAGTTTCTCGGTGTCAAAAGCCCAAATGGCGGGGGAGTTGGCTCGCAGGCTGAAGTACATTGCGAACAGGCCGGCGAAGAACATCACCTCGGAACCGAGCCAAACTATAGTGCCAACAGAGGTAGCGCTAGGTCGGTTGATAACAGCTGTGGATTTTTGCGTCACTGGCATAGAAGACATAAGTCAATGATACCGCGCGAGGTTCTTTGATGCCCTCATTTCACTAGGTTTATCTTCATTTTCGGGCAATAAACTAATGGCTATGACATCGCAACTGAATTGGCCGGGGATTCTTTCGAAGCTGCTCGACAAAACCGATCTTGATCGGGTTGAATCGAGCTGGGCAATGCAACAGATCATGTCGGGGGAGTCGACACCGGCCCAAACCGCCGGTTTCATGATCGGCCTTCGAGCAAAGCGAGAGTCGGTTGACGAGCTTGCTGGCCTGGTTGATGTGATGCTCGAGCG
Source organism: uncultured Rhodoluna sp. (assembly GCA_964563325.1). GTDB lineage: Bacteria > Actinomycetota > Actinomycetes > Actinomycetales > Microbacteriaceae > Rhodoluna. The sequence continues at coordinate 1,095 of CAZLWT010000272.1, forward strand.
CTGCGTGATGCTTGACACCGGAGCGGATGCGGTTGACATAGTGGGCACGGGTGGCGACCAAGCGGGCACCGTCAACATCTCGAGCATGGCGTCCATTCTCACCGCCGCGGCCGGTATCCCAGTTATGAAGCACGGTTCAAGGTCTGCCTCGGGTCGCACCGGGGCCTCAGAAATGCTCGAGGTGCTTGGTGTGCGGCTAGATTTAGCGCCCGAGGCGGTGGCCGAGGTTTTCAAGGAGGTGGGTCTGACCTTCTTCTTTGCACCGGTCTTCCACCCGGCCATGCGCCACGTCGCCCCAATACGCAAGGAACTCGGGGTTCCCACCACCTTTAATTTCCTCGGTCCACTTGCCAATCCCGCGCAACCAATCGCCACCTCACTCGGTGTTGCGAATCTAAGCGTTGCCCCGTTGCTGGCGGCCGAAATGGCAAGCCGTGGCCGCACGGCGCTGGTTTTTAGGGGGGAGGACGGGCTCGATGAGCTCACCACCACCGCGAAAAGTCGGGTTTGGCAGGTATCCGAGGGAAGAGTGACCGAACACGAGCTTGACCCGCGAGATTTGGGCATCGATTTGGTTGAACCCGATCTGCTGGTGGGTGGCGACGCCCATTTCAATGCCGACGTGGCAAAAAGATTATTTGCCGGGGAAACCGACGTAAACTTGAGGGCGGTGGGTGACATAGTTCGGTTGAACGCGGCCGGCGGTTTGGTTGCCTACGAATTAGCAAAAGA
>CAZLWT010000273.1:0-1816 GCA_964563325.1 uncultured Rhodoluna sp.
TGAGAAGATGAGGCATCCCGGTTGCAAACTCGACAACTTCTTGGCCTCTTGAAATTTCACCGAGGGCGTCAGACAAGACCTTGCCATGTTCGCTGGTAATTATTTCTGCCATCCCAGCCTTGCGAGCGTTTAGCAACTCGCGAAAAATAAACATAATGGACTGGCGTTTGGCAAGTGACAGATCGCGCCAACCTGGGAAAGCCTTTGCTGCTGATGCGATGGCTGCCTGAATTTCTGTCTGATTCGCGAGAGCGACGAGTTTAGTGACCACTCCTAGCGCTGGATCAAAAACTTCCGACGTGCGGCCAGAAACGCCAACAACTTCCGAACCGTCAATCCAGTGGTTTACTACGGGTAGTGAAGTCATTTTCATCAACTCTCTTTGGTTCTTTTTAGTGTAGTTTTTTGTTTTTAGTTACCGTGAACGAGTTTTGCCGCGGTTTCGATTGCTGCCGAGACGTCGCCGTCCTGAGGGTAAAGCAAGCTTCGGCCAACAACCAATCCTCGGACACCAGGCAGAGCCAGCGCTGCCTCCCACTTTTCGAATGTTCGGCCCTGATCCTCATCGGGTTCGCCACCAAGAAGTAGGGTTGGCAAAGTGGTCGCCTCCATCACTCGATGCATGTCTGCAACCACGGGCAATTTCAACCAAGAATAGGCACTGGAGTTGCCAAGCCCCGAGGCAATGGCAACCGAAAGAATCACAGCTTCTGTCGAAAGATTGTTGGTTATTTTTCCATTGTGCCACTCACTCATGAATGGCTCCAGCATGATTGGCAAACCAGCCGCGACAGATTCATTTACTGCCCGCGCCGTCGCTTCAATCGTTGCAACACTCGCAGCATCGCCTAGGTTTATTCGAACCAGGTTTTTGGCAAAATCCAAGCCATCGCGCTTGATTCCGTCGATGTCATAGGCAGTGTATCGATCGTCCATTTCGAAGACCGACCCGCGCAGGCCACCGCGATTCATAGAACCAACAACGATTTTGTCATCTAGCACACCGAGCAGCGCAAGATCATCAATGATGTCTGGGGTGCCAAGCACTCCATCCACATCGGGCCGAGCAAGTGCCAACGCCAGGCGTTCTAAAAGTTCGTATCGATTAGCCATCGCGGTTGGGCTGTTCCCGACCGATAAAGCACCCCGTGCAGGATGGTCGGCCGCTACGATAAACAGCTTTCCATCGCCTCGTACAACGTCACGTCGCTTTCGATTGGCAAGTATGCCTGCAACCTTTTCAGGATTCTTGGCTCTAGCTTCTCGCAGTGCTGCGAAATCGAGCTTGCTCATCAGCAAATTCCCTTCAAGATGTCTTCAACCTCTTGGACGTTCGGCATTGCTGTCGAACATTCCAGCCGGCTGGCAACTATGGCGCCTGCAACGTTGGCAAACCTTAGGAATCGTTCGAGACCCCAGCCCTGAAGCAGGCCGTAACAAAGCGCTCCGCCGAAGGCGTCCCCGGCACCAAGACCGTTTACGACGTCGACAAAATGTGGGGGCACCTCAACCGACTCGGTTTTCGTCTTGGCAAGAACACCCTTTGGGCCCTGCTTGACAATCGCCAATTCCACACCACGTTCGAGCAACGCATCTGCGGCACGTTGGGGTTCGGTCTCGCCAACCGCAATCTGGCATTCCTCTTTATTACCGACCGCAACAGTAACCTTCGAAAGCGCCCTCGCAACCTCCTGGGTTGCCGATTCTGCAGAGGACCAGAACATTGGACGGTAGTCAAGGTCAAGAATGGTGAATTCTTTTCGAGCACGAGCATCCCAGGCAACGTGGTGAGCGGTGCGGCTCGGCTCTTGAGAAA
>CAZLWT010000274.1:0-1789 GCA_964563325.1 uncultured Rhodoluna sp.
TTGCAGTGGGGTCTGGCGATAAAGGTTGTTTAGAACCACCCTGGCAATCGCGTCTTTTTTCAAAACGATGACCAGTCGTTGACCGGTGCGGCCCGATGTTTCATCGCGAATGTCAGCGATTCCGGTTAGGCGGCCTTCCTTTACCAACTCGGCAATCTTGAGCGCCAGGTTGTCGGGGTTTACCTGATAAGGCAGTTGGGTAACCACCAGGCAGGTGCGGCCCTGAAGTTCTTCAACACTTACGATTGCTCGCATTGTGATTGATCCACGACCGGTGCGATAGGCATCTTGGATGCCCCGGCGGCCAAGAATGGTTGCTCCGGTTGGAAAGTCTGGGCCCTTGATGCGTTCGATTAGGGCCTCGAGAAGTTCCTCTTGGGTGGCCTCTGGGTTTTTCAAAGCCCAGATCGCGCCGGCCGCAACTTCCCGCAGGTTATGAGGTGGAATGTTGGTTGCCATTCCAACCGCGATGCCGATTGAACCGTTTATGAGCAGGTTCGGGATTCGGCTTGGCAGAATGGTCGGCTCTTGGGTGCGGCCATCGTAGTTGTCTTGAAAGTTGACGGTGTCTTCATCGATGTCTCGCACCATTTCAAGGGCGAGCGGAGCCATCCGACATTCGGTGTACCTTGGGGCTGCTGCCGGGTCGTTGCCGGGTGATCCGAAGTTTCCCTGACCCGAAACCAAAGGATACCTAAGGTTCCAATCCTGAACCAGGCGAACCAGGGTGTCATAAATCGCACTGTCACCGTGCGGGTGATATTGCCCCATCACGTCGCCGACGACTCTTGAGCACTTTGAGAACTGCTTGTCTGGTCGGTATCCACCGTCATACATCGCGTATAGCACCCGACGGTGCACCGGCTTTAGCCCATCCCGAACATCTGGAAGGGCACGGCCCACGATTACGCTCATCGCATAGTCGAGATAGCTTCGTTGCATTTCGACTCGAATGTCGACTTGCTCAATGTTGTCGATTGGTTTTGCTTGTTCGTCAGCCATTTTTATCCTTCTTCGTTTCTTAGATATCTAAGAAACGAACATCCTTGGCGTTGCGTTGAATAAAGTTGCGGCGTGCTTCCACGTCTTCACCCATGAGGGTCGAGAAGATTTCGTCTGCCATTGCGGCGTCGTCAAGAGTCACCTGCAAAAGGGTGCGGTGTGCCGGATCCATCGTGGTTTCCCAAAGCTCGTCATAGTCCATCTCGCCAAGACCCTTGTAACGCTGAATCGAGTTCTCTTTCGGGATTCGGAGCCCAGAGGCCTGTCCCTCGACCAAACGAGCATCGCGCTCGGCGTCTGAGTAAACATACTCGTGAGCCGAGTTGGACCACTTGATTTTGAACAGCGGTGGTTGGGCTAGGTAGACGTAGCCGTATTCAATCATCGGTCTCATGTACCTATAAAGCAGGGTGAGTAGCAGGGTGCGGATGTGCTGACCATCGACATCGGCATCGGCCATCAAAACGCACTTGTGATAGCGAATCTTGGTGACATCAAAGTCATCGCCGAAACCGGTGCCGAAGGCGGTGATTAGCGCCTGGACTTCGGTATTGGCAAGGGCGCGTTCCTCGCGCGCTTTTTCGACGTTCAGAATTTTTCCACGCAGTGGCAAAATCGCTTGGGTCTCTGGGTTGCGACCACGCATGGCAGAGCCACCGGCCGAGTCACCCTCAACGATGAATATTTCCGAAACTACTGGGTCGCGGCTTGAACAGTCGCGCAGCTTTCCAGGCATGCCAGATCGGAAGAGCACACGTCTGAACTCCAGTCACATTCAGAAATCTCG
>CAZLWT010000275.1:0-1739 GCA_964563325.1 uncultured Rhodoluna sp.
CGGAAAAATAGCCGCCCAGCAGCGCTCCGCCGAAACCCGCCAACTCGAAAAGCGAGGAGGTGTAGCCCGCTTGACCGGCGGAATATTGCAGTTTTTGAGTCAGGTAAAGAGGCAGCCAAAACAGGAATGAGTAGCGGGTTACCTTGGAAAACAACGCCCCCACCGCGACCGTCCAGACCTCCGCGTCACCGAGCATCTGGAAGTAAACCCTGGCCGTTTCAGAAAAAGAGGGTTGGCGGCATGCGCCATCTGGCTTTGTTTGAAGCTGATCTTCCTCCGCAAGAATCTCCGGCAGTCCGGCGTCCGAGGGCTGATCCCGAACCAAGGTGCAAAACACCACTGTCACCACGCCAAGTGCTACTGAAGGGATCCAGAACCCGCGATGCCACCCCCAACTGGGAAACAGCCACGGGCTGGTTACGACGAACGTGGCGAAGATGGTGCCGACGAATCCTCCGATGACATAGTTGGTGGTCCACCACGCCATGACCACCCCGCGCTCACGATGACGGAACCACGATGCCATGGTCTTGACCAATCCCGGCCAACCAGCCGACTGCCCGATGCCGTTGAAACAGGCCAACATGGTCAACAAGGCGAGCGAGGTGGCGAAGCCCATCATCAGGTTCGAGACCACCGCGACGAGCAGGCCCAGGGTAACGAGTAACCGGCTGCCAAAGCGGTCCGCCAGCACGCCGAAGCCGAATTGGCCGAGCGCATAGAGCAGGCTGTAACCGAAAAAGATGTTGGCAAGCTGCAGGTTTGAATAACCCAGATTCACTGACAGCAGCGGCATGGTCACGCTGAGGTTCTTCCGGCAGAGATAGAACCCCGCGTAAGCCAGCCACGTAACGGTGAAAATTCTCCACCGCCACACCCGCTGTGCTTTAGTCAGTTGCTCGTTCACCAGTTTCAATCAAGTCAAGTCAAGGTCAGGTTACGGTTTGCCAACGTCCGCGATCGCCAGGTCCCCGGTTTCCCGGTTAGCCGCAGCTAACCGGGACGGCACAGCCCATTTCGACCAACGTCCTGCGAATCGCACCAACCAGTTGTTCGAGGTCAGGCGGGAACAGACGACCGATGTTGCCAACTCGGAAAGTATCGACCTGCGTCAGTTTGCCGGGGTAAATGATGAATCCGCGGTCGCTGAGTTTTCGGTAGAAAACATCGAACGCGAATTTCGGATCCGCCGGCGTGTGAAACGCGGTGATGATGTAACTCTGGACGGAGGCAGGAAGAAAAACCCGGAACCCCAACTCGCGCATCCCGGTCACGAGCGTTTCGTGGTTAAGGCGGTAACGGTCACCGCGTGCGGGCACTCCCCCTTCCTGATCCAGCTCATCGAGAGCCTGGCTGAAGGCGAGCAGCGCGTGGGTGGGAGGGGTGTAACGAAACTGGCCGTTCTTCTGGAAGCCCTTGAACTGCGCGAGCAGATCCAGGCTCAGGCTTCGCGCATAGCCCTCGCAAGCAAGGAGCTTTTCGCTGCGGCAAAGAACGAAGCAGAAACCCGGAACCCCCTCCACGCACTTGTTGGCCGAGGAAATCAGGAAATCGATGCCGCATCCCTCAAAGTCGATCGGCACTGCCCCAAAGCTGCTCATCGCATCAACTACGAAGATTTTCCCGTGCTTCCTGGTGACCTGGCCGATTGCCTCGATGGGGTTGAGAATGCCTGTGGTGGTTTCGCAATGGACGGCCGCGACGTGCGTCACAGCGCGGTCCTGCGCCAGCAATTGGTC
>CAZLWT010000276.1:0-1723 GCA_964563325.1 uncultured Rhodoluna sp.
CAGCTAGCCGCTGAATCAGCAGCTCGCAAGGCACAGGAGCACGGATTAAAGAAGGTTGACGTTTTCGTTAAGGGCCCAGGCTCTGGTCGCGAAACCGCAATCCGTTCACTTTCAGCCGCTGGGCTAGAAGTTGGCGTTATTTCTGACGTGACCCCACAGGCTCACAACGGTTGCCGCCCGCCAAAGCGTCGCCGCGTCTAACCACCCCCAGATTTACTAACCAATCTGCAAAGCTGCCTAGTGGCCACTGCGCAGTAAGACAAACGGTTGTCATATAGCGGACGACCAGCTGAAAGGAACACACGTGCTCATTGCGCAGCGCCCCACCCTTACTGAAGAAGTTCTAGCACCAAACCGTTCACGCTTCATCCTTGAACCACTTGAGCCTGGATTTGGTTACACCCTTGGCAACTCGATGCGCCGCACCTTGCTCTCATCGATCCCGGGTGCAGCAGTCACCAACATCCGCATCGACGGAGTAGCACACGAATTCAGCACCCTCGAAGGTGTTAAAGAAGACGTCACCGAGATCATCTTGAACATCAAGGACCTCGTAGTTTCATCAGAGCACGATGCCCCAGTGGTAGCTCACATTCGCAAAGCAACCGCCGGCGTGGTCACCGCAGCCGACATCGTTGCCCCAGCGGGTGTCGAGATTCACAACCCTGAGCTAGTAATCGCGACCATCAACGCCAAGGCCAAGTTCGAAATCGAACTAACCATTGAGCGTGGCCGTGGCTACGTTCAGGCATCACAAAACCGCAACCCAGACGCCGACGCCGGATTGATTCCAATCGACTCAATCTATTCGCCAGTGCTCAAGGTTTCTTACCGCGTTGAGGCAACTCGCGCCGGTGAGTTCACAAACTTCGACAAGTTGATTGTCGATGTTGAGGCCAAGCCATCAATCAGCCCTCGCGATGCAGTTGCATCCGCAGGAAGCACCTTGGTTGAGCTGTTCGGTCTCGCTAAAGAACTAAACGCAGCAGCCGAAGGTATCGAGATTGGGCCAGCACCAGTAGAAGTTGGCCTAGCGCCAGAACTGGCAATGCCAATCGAAGACCTCGACTTGACCGTTCGTTCATACAACTGCCTGAAGCGTGAGGGCATCAACACCGTCAGCGAGCTCATTGCTCTGTCTGAAGACCAGTTGATGAACATCCGTAACTTTGGCAGCAAGTCAGTTGACGAAGTACGCGACAAGCTCATCTCGATGGGCCTTAAGTTCAAGGATTCAGTCCCTGGATTTGACGCTACCTACTTCAGCTCGGCCTACGAAGCAGACGACCAGGCCTAGGCCGGTTCTCAAAGAAATCTAAGAGGAGAAATAAATGCCTACCCCAACTAAGGGTCCACGTCTAGGTGGAGGACCAGCTCACGAGCGCCTGCTGCTAAACAACATGGCCACTTCGCTGTTCATGCACAAAAAGATCACAACCACCGAGACCAAGGCCAAGCGCCTTCGTCCAATCGCCGAGCGTTTGGTAACTTTCGCAAAGCGTGGAGACCTGCACGCACGTCGCCGTGTCATGCAGCAGATTCTCGACAAGAACGTGGTTCACGACCTTTTCACCAACATTGCACCTCAGGTTGCCGACCGTCAGGGCGGTTACACTCGCATCACCAAGCTTGGCTACCGTAAGGGCGACAACGCCCCGATGTGTGTCATCGAGCTTGTTCTTGAGCCAGTGAACCCAAAGGTTGTCACCAAGAAGGCCAAGGT
>CAZLWT010000277.1:0-1704 GCA_964563325.1 uncultured Rhodoluna sp.
GCACCTCGCCGGGCATTAGGTCGAGGTAGGCATTATCGAGCACAGTCACGCCGGTGAACACGGCTGACAGGTTGCGCACTGAAAGTCGTGGGGTCACCTCATTTTGGGTGGCCGCCTGCTTTGGTGCCGATTGTGCATCTTGCATGAGCATCCTTGGTCAATACAACACTTGTGTTGACAATCAAACTCTTCACTAGACACTGTGTCAAACCAAAAGATGCTGTGTAAAGCAAATGTTATTGAACGGTGACATTCTGCGGTGCCGGCCCTAATCAGCAAAAATGATGAACCGGCGCGAAATCGCCCCATTTTACGGTCAGCAGCCGTTGACCGATGCCAATAAATCATTGGTATTCAGCCTGTATTCTCCATCCCTTCGACCAAAAACTTAGATGCCCGAAATACGTGACATTTTCAACTGGGTTCAGTGCTAAATGCCGTTGCTCGAAGCGCGCAAAATCGAGTCAATTTCGTCTTTCGCGGCAGTCTAAGTAGTCAGCTTTGACTCGAATACTTCGGACGAGTCCTAACTGCTAGCACTTAGAGGTCAAGTCCTTCGGGGAACCTTGAACCACCCTTGAAGTTTCCATAGATAGACCGTTCGCCTTCGGTGACGGCATCAATCAACAGGTCCCCACCAACAAAGGCACCTTTCCACGACGCACCGAGCCCACCGAACACTTCTTCACGGTCACCACGAGATCTTGGTTTGTTCACACCAAACTTGAAAGCCGAAATTTCTTCGCGCACCCGCTTGGCAAAAGCCATGTCGTCGGTCGCGACTGACGAGACCAGGTTTCCGTTAGAAACGTTCATGGCGGCAATGAACTCGGCTTCGGTGTCAACCAAAACAATCGAATCGATTGGGCCAAAAGGCTCGGAGTGGTGCAGCGACCAGGCACGAGGCGGCTCGAGCACGGTGGCCGGCGCAACGTAAGCCGAGAGGTCCTGACCAGCGAGGAACTTGCCGTGAGCCAGATCACCCTCGTATAAAGGTATTCCGCCAGTGTTGATTGCCTCGTTGAACTGAGCCCGAAGCTCTTGGGCCTTAGTCTTGTGGATTACCGGGCCGAACTCCAAGTCGGGTAACTCATCCGAGTCATTTTCAACCGCCAGCGGATGCCCGAATCGAAGGCCCTTCAAAATCGGCAAATACATTTCGAGGAACTCTGGGAACAGGCGGCGCTGAACAACATACCTGGGATACGCAGTGCAGCGCTGCTTGGCGTATTCGAAACCCTTCCTGATATGCGGGGCCAGGTTATCCCAGTCGCTGAAATCCCAAACTCCCCAGGCGTTTAGCCCCTCTTGCTCAAGGATGTGTCGCTTGTCAAAGTCGGCAAGTCGCTCAAGTGTGGCTCGGCCGTTGGATCGACCGCCAACGAAGGCGAAGGCTCCGAGCTCGGGCGAAGAAACCAGTGCGTCGCTTAGTTCGCCACCGACACCACTTAGCAAAGTGACCGGAAGTCCAGCCCTAGCCATGATGGCATGGGCTAGGGTCAGCGAGTGGAAGCCGCCCTGCGACGGAGTCTTGGCAATCACTGCATTACCGGCAAGCACCTGCACCAGTTCGGCATGCACCAAAACGCTGAGCGGATAGTTCCAGGAGGCGATGTTAGAAACCGGACCACTAAGTGGGGTGCGGCCTTCGAGTTGCCTTTCGATCTGCGAGACGTACCATTCGACGCCATCAATGCAACGGTC
>CAZLWT010000278.1:0-1696 GCA_964563325.1 uncultured Rhodoluna sp.
GATCTATACGCAAATGAGTTGCAGGAAACGCTGACGCTAGTGCCATCGCTAGCGTCTCAGATTTCCCAATTGACCGAAATGAAGGAATCGGTTTTGACGGAACTAGGTGACGAGTCTGGAGTTGATTTAGTTGCCATAAATAGTCACCTAATTCAATGCGATCGGGAAATCACCACACTTCGTGCCACTTCCCAAAACCTTATCGCCGACGGTCGTGGGCTTAGTGAAGAGATCAAAAAACTTCGTAACAGAATGGCTAAGTTGGGAGACCCAAACAGCCGAGCCAGCAAGAGAAGTGCAACCATGGGGCGATTGCTCAGTTCGTTAGAGAAATCCAAGCTCTCACTGCAGGACTCCATCAGAGGATCGATTGAGGTTGAAGCCAATCTGATTTTCAAGGACATGAGGGGCGAGGCAGATGAAAAATTTGCCATCGAGGTGACCCCGGATTATTCATTGAAAACCAATAAACCTTTGCCAAATGCGGCCTTCAAACAGCAGGTTTTTCTGAGCTTCCTATTTGCCATCCCACGAGTTGCAAGGGCACCTTTTCCCGTGGTTATAGATTCACCTCTTCAGCATTTGGACAGCGATAACCGCGAGAGATTCCTTTCCTGGTGCGCAACCGGATTGCGGCAACTCATTCTCCTTCCACATGACAAGGAATTGGGTGAATCGGAATCCAAGGAAATTTTTGGTGAATCCCTAGCAAGGCTTTATCGTTTGGAGCATTCCCCAGTCACCAGCATCTCAACATTCAAATTATTAGCTTGAAAGGATTAAAGTGAGCGAAATTGTGCTTGATGATTCGCGCCTAACCCTTGATCAGGGTCTCAAAGAGGATGTTCTCCAACCCTTGGCAGAGAAACTGGGTCTCGACATGAAGGATTTAGCCTTCCTATGTATCGCTGCAGCAGTTCAGGCGGGCTTAGAACCACTGGCCCCGAAGAAGAAAGACCCAAATAACTGGCATGCATCGAGCACTGAGGATGTTTATGTTCTTTTGAAGCTGGCTTTAGCTACGCAAACGCCAGTGGCAATGGCTGCACAACTTGTCAATCGAGTACTGAGTGAAATGCAAGAGTTGAACGCTTCGATAAACGACGTTGGGGAACTGTTCCACTTCTTCGATAGCTTGACTACATAAGACGTTCAGAACGTACTAGTCCACGTAGGTTGAGGGCTCTCTAGTAGTCAGTGGCAGTCAGGGATCCATCGAATAGGGCTTTGCCTCTAAAGCTCGCTAAGCCCGATGGTTGATTCCTGAAAGTTGGCGATTGCGGCAAGTTTTCTTCCCAGGGGGGAAGAAGGTTCACTCGTTGCAGCAATTGAAAGTAATTCGGTTTAGTGTGCTGTTACCCCGCACTACTGTCAATGTTGAAGAAACTGAGGTAAGGCAATTTTGTTGAACCTGAGCCCACACAGACTCACTCATTGACTTTTCGCTCATGAGTTTGATTTGGGGAGTTTGCTGCTCGACGTTAAAACGACAAGGTGTTTTAATTTTCCTTGAAAATGCGTGATCTGACGGCTTTGGGGAAAATTGTGCAGGAGAATTTTTGGTGAGAAAAAGTAGACATTTTCCGCGCAAGTGCAAGTGCAAGTGCAAGTTGAACCGCGAGCATGTGCTCTCGTCGAGTTTTGAAGGCGATGAAATTAATCCGCAACATTGAATATGCGCAGATAGAAAAAGGGG
>CAZLWT010000279.1:0-1693 GCA_964563325.1 uncultured Rhodoluna sp.
ATCGAGAAAAAATCCAAGGACTTGCCGCCCAGAGGGCTGCGACAACCAAACCGCCGATTGCGGCAAAAAACTGTCCACGCTTCTTGTTGCCGGTGAAATGCCACACCACCGATTGCAGTACCACCCCACCATCAAGTGGAATGCCCGGCAAGATGTTGACGATTGTCATAACTGTGGCAGACCAAACGATCCAACTCATAACACTAGCTACAAAGCCGCCACCGACAACCTGCGCAATCAACCAAGCACCTATTGCTATGGCACCAGTCGCCACTGGGCCGCTCACAGCAATAACAAATTGATGTCTTGGCCGACGAAACGTCGCGCCGAACGAGGTGTGACCACCGATGAGGTGCACAACGATCGCCCGAACCTCATACTTGTAGTGTTTAGCAGCAGCTACGTGGCCGAGCTCATGCACAAAAATTGCCGCATAAATGCCCAAACCGTGCAACATGGCAACGACTAGCACCCACAAAGAAGTATCGCTCGTGCCAAGCAAGGATTGAGCCGTCGGCAAAGCAAACCAGCCAATCACGGCTAGCCCCACAGCCGCCGATGGCGGTAAGAAGACTGGGACACCGAGAACTTTGAATGCAGGTCTGCGCGGGGCCATAGGCGAACCTTAGACGCTACAAATGTCGGCGCTTTTGTTTAGGGTTGGCCCATGTACACACCAAAGCCGCTGTCCCCCTCTCGCATCAACCAATTTCGCGATTGTGCACTGCTGTTTAGGTACCGCACGATTGATCAGCTCCCGGAGCGCCCCTCAACCGCAGCCTTTCGCGGACAGGTAGTTCACCTTGCTTTGGAGCAGATGTTCGACGCTCCCCCAGCCGAACGCACCGTTGAAAACGTCATTGGCCTACTGCCTGGCGCATTAGCCGAATTGCTTGCAAAAGACCCAGAGACAGCAGCAGCTGTTTCAGATTCGATGCCGTGGCCCGTAGCAGATGCAGTCTTGAGCAATGAAGCTAAAAGTGCTTTCTTAGATGTCGCTAACGGACTTGTCCGAAACTATTTTGAGATTGAAGATCCAACTCTTCGCACTCCAGCCGACCGCGAAGTTCATGTGAAGACAACTTTGCCAAACGGAACCGCGGTACACGGAATTATCGACCGCATTGAAGAACACACTGATGGTCGAATATTTATCAGCGATTACAAGACAGGAAAGTCACCCCATCCGAACTGGCAAGCCAAAGCCTGGTTCCAGATGAATTTCTACGCTTTATTGCTGTGGAGAGAGCGCGGCGTCTTAGCCTCGCGTTTACGATTGTTGTACCTCGGCAACACCACCATGCTCGAACGGGTTCCTACCGAAACAGAGATGTTGGATTTAGAGCGCGAGGTCGAGATCATCGCCGAACAAATCAAGGCAGCAATCACGACCGCGACCTTCGAGCCAAAGAAGTCAAAACTCTGCGACTGGTGCCCATTTCAAAAACACTGTCCGGCACAAGGTGGAATCTTGCTACCGCTGCCCGAATCTTTTACGTCGCGTTGAAATAAGCCGCTTGCGGGTGGTGGAAAATAATCGCAGAAGTGGATTGCTCTGGATGCAGTTGGAACTCTTCTGAAACTTCCACGCCAATTCTGTCTGGCTTCAAGAGTTCCGCTAGTGGAATTTGGTGTTCCAAATCTGGACACGCTGGATATCCAAACGAGAAACGCTCGCCTTGGTAACCTTGCT
>CAZLWT010000280.1:0-1687 GCA_964563325.1 uncultured Rhodoluna sp.
GGACGATTCGCACATCACCTATGTTTGGTTCGATGCGCTTTTGAACTACATCACCGCAATCGGTTACGGCTCTGACGAACCGGCCGATCAGGCAAAGTTCAAGGCCCTTTGGCCGGCCAACGTGCAGATTGTTGGCAAAGACATTTTGCGTTTCCACGCCGTCATTTGGCCAGCCATGTTGATGGCTGCCGGCCTTTCTCCAGCCAAACAGGTTTTCGGTCACGGCTGGTTGCTGGTTGGTGGCGAGAAGATGTCCAAGTCGAAGCTCACCGGGATCGCCCCGAGCCAGATCACCGAAACCTTTGGTTCCGATGCCTTCCGCTATTACTTCATGAAGGCGATTTCCTTCGGCCAAGACGGATCCTTCTCTTGGGAAGACCTTTCGGCGCGCTACCAATCCGAGTTGGCTAATGGTTTTGGCAACTTGGCCTCGCGGGTCATCGCCATGTTGCACCGCTACTTCGATGGCACCATTCCAACCCCGGCCGCCTTCGATAAGGCCGATGTAATGGTGCAAAACGTTGCGGGTTCGGCCGTTGACGCAGCCGAGGCCGCGATTGACGAACTGGCGATTCACGATGCGATTGCCGCCATCTGGACACTGGTTGACGAGCTAAATAACTACATCACCGTCCAAGAGCCGTGGGTGCTAGCCAAAAACGATGACACCAGAGATCGCCTAGCAACCGTGCTTTACACGGCGTCAGAGGGTCTTCGCGTGCTTGCGGTTTTGCTAAACCCAATCACCCCGAAGGCCTGTGCCAAACTTTGGTCGGCCTTGGTTGGCGAAACCCTTGGCCCAATCGATGCCCAAAAACTGGGCACGGTTGCCGACTGGGGTCAGTTGCGGTCGGGTTCGGCAGTCACCGAGCTTGAAGGCCTCTTCCCGCGCATCGAAACCGACACCAAGTAAGCCGAAGGTTTCCCTTGCCAAGCCCAGCACATTTGCGCTCCACCAATAGCGATCACGCTAAGGGCGCCGAATCTGCTCGCAAAAATCTTGGCTACCCCGATTTGCCGGTGCCGCTTGAAGTTGGCACCTACGACAATCACACCCACCTCGACTTTGCCTACGGTGACGCCCCGCTGCACTATGCCGATCACTTGGCTTTGGCCGAGCAGGTTGGCATGTTGGGTGTGGTTCAAGTTGGCGTGACCCTGGAGAGCTCAAAGTGGTCGGCCGCCTTGGCAGCCGAAGACGCCAGGGTTTTGGCCGCCGTTGCCCTGCACCCAAATGAGGCTCCGACTTATCAGACGATGGATGCGCTCAACGCCGCCATCGCCGAGATTGAGGAACTGGCCGCACAGCCTCGGGTGCGTGCCATCGGCGAGACCGGGCTCGACTTTTTTCGCACCGACGGCGCTGAATCCCTAGCCCTGCAGCGGCACAGTTTTGAAGAGCACATTCGCATCGCCAAAGAAAACAACATCGCACTGATGATTCACGACCGTGATGCCCACGATGAGGTTGTCGAAACCCTGTTGCGCGTCGGCGCCCCAGATCGCGTGGTTTTTCACTGCTATTCGGGCGGTGTTGAGTTGGCTCAGATTTGCGCCGATAACGGCTGGTACATCTCTTTTGCCGGCAACATCACGATTAAGCGCAACCTGCATTTGCGCGAGGCCTTGGCACTTGCACCGCGCGAACTGATCCTGATTGAAACCGACGCGCCGTTTCTAACCCCCG
>CAZLWT010000281.1:0-1670 GCA_964563325.1 uncultured Rhodoluna sp.
GAACTTCTTTGTTCAGGTTGATAACCCGGGCGACTATTTCGAAATCGCTTGGCAGAGCATCGACACTCAAATTTCTATTCTGACAACCGCTGGCACACCGACGATACCCGGAATTCCATCGGTGATCTTGACCGTAAGTCAGCTCAAATAGACTGGCGAGACCAAATAACTCAGTTTGGATTTACTCGGCCATGCCGATGATTCCGGCATCAAAGACCCCGGCCGAATCAAGTTCAAACTGACGCATTTCGGCCTGCAGACCGCGAAGTGAACTGCGAAGCGCACGCTCAGGATCGAGACCATTGGCACGGGCCGACGCGCAGATTGCGAGCAGCAAGCCACCAAGCTCGGCCTCGTTATCCATCGCAATAGCGGCTGGAGCCGCCTCGTCTAGAACGCCAAGTTTATGAGCCTTGCCGATGACCTTGCTGGCCAGTGCCAGAGCCGGCAGGTTCTGCGGAATGCCATCGAGCACCGAACTGCGCTCTGGCTTCTCGAGCGCCTTATGGGCCTCCCAGTTGACCATGACCTCGTCGCCGGTTGAGGCGGCAAAACGCTCAAGCTCTTCTGCGTTACCAAAAACGTGGGGGTGACGACCCCGCATCTTGGCGGTTGTGACGGCTGCGACATCTTGAATGTCGAAGGGCTCCCCCAGGCTGCCGGTGCTGGCCAGGTCGCTGTGAAAAACCACCTGATAAAGCACATCGCCGAGCTCTTCAAGAATGGCGGCCCGGTCGTTGGTTTCGATGGCCTCGATTAACTCATAGGTTTCTTCAAGCAGGTATGGCACGAGGGATTCGTGGGTCTGCTCGGCATCCCAAGGGCAGCCACCCGGGGCTCGAAGGATTGCCGCGGTCGCAAGAAGTTCGTCAAGATTGGTCATGGATCAAGTTTCGCAGATGCCACCACCGATTGCTGGCAACTACTCCTTAGGCAGAAAAACCCTTGCCAAGAAAGCCCAAACCCAGTTGATAACCTCGCGGTCGCGAAGCGGCTCGGCATCGGTGCCCTTTGGTGCCGGCACGGTTAGAGTCTTCGATGACGTTAGGTATTTGAGGCCCGGGAAGAGGTGACTCAGTCGAACCTGATCTGCCTCTGATAGATCAACCGGCAGGATGCGCGCCTGGCTGCCGAGCAGGTTCACGTCTTTGAGGCCGAGCCGGTTTGCTTGCTGCCGAAGCTCGGTGACATCGAGCAGGTTGAGCACCGACTGCGGCGCCTTGCCATAGCGGTCTTCCAGCTCGGCGAGAATGGCGTCGAGGACGGTGCGGGTTCCGATGCCACCGGAGGCTGCCGAAAGCTTGTGATAAGCCTCTAGGCGCAATCTTTCGCTGTCAACGTAGGTCTGCGGAATATGGGCATCAACCGGCAGTTCGAGTTTGAGTTCGGCCGGAGCCTCGCGCTTTTCACCCTTGAAGTCGGCAACCGCCTCACCAATCATGCGAATGTAAAGGTCGAAGCCGACGCCAGCGATGTGGCCCGACTGCTCGCCGCCAAGTAGGTTTCCAGCCCCTCGAATCTCTAGGTCTTTTAGCGCAACCTGCATGCCGCTGCCGAGTTCGTTGTTGGCGGCAATCGTTGCCAGCCGGTCATGCTCGGTTTCGGTCCGTGGCTTATCGGGTGCATAGAAGAAGTAGGCGTAGGCCCGCTCGCGGCTTCGACCACCCCTG
>CAZLWT010000282.1:0-1668 GCA_964563325.1 uncultured Rhodoluna sp.
TGGGATTGCCTAAAGAGTCTTGGCGGCGGCCGCGATCAACGCGTCAACGTCTTCAACCGTGGTGTCCCAAGAGCACATCCATCGCACCATTCCGGTTTGTTGGTTCCAGACGTAGAACCGAAACTGGCTAAGCAGCTCTTCGGTTTGCGCCGGCGTGAGGATTGGAAAGACCGCGTTGGCCTGGGCTGCGTTTGGCACCGGAATGCCTAGGGCGCGAACTCCCGCCTCAAGCCGCTGCGCCATGGCGTTGGCGTGCAGGCCATTGCGCTGCCAAAGGTCGCCATCGATGAGAGCGATCAACTGGGCGCTCAAAAAGCGCATCTTGCTTGCCAGCTGCATCGAGGTTTTGCGCAAAAACGGCAGTGCCTCGGCGAGCGCCGGGTTCAAGACAATAACCGCCTCGGCCGCTAGTGCGCCAATCTTGGTGCCGCCGAAGCTCACGATGTCGACCCCGGCGTCGGTGGTGAAGTCTTTGAATCCGGTGCCAAGAGCGGCGGCGGCGTTAGAGAGCCTTGCGCCATCGAGGTGCAAAAACAGACCGTGCTTGTGGGCGGTGTCGGCGATGGCTTTGATCTCGGCCGCGCTATAGAGCGTGCCCATCTCGGTGGTGTTGGTGATGCTGACGGCACCCGGTTGCGCCCGGTGCACGACTCCCATGTCAAAGATTTGGGTTTCGATGAGCTCTGGGGTCAGCTTGCCGTCTGGGGTTGGCACCGTCCAGAGTTTGATGCCGGCCATTTTCTCTGGCGCGCCACCCTCGTCGGCGTGAATGTGCGCGGTGTCGGCGCAAATCACGGCCTCCCAGCGCTTGAGGCAGGCCTGCAGGGCAATGACGTTAGCGCCGGTGCCGTTGAAAACCGGGAAGACCTGGGCGGTTTCGCCGAAGTGGTCTTTGATGAGGCTTTCGAGTTTGGCGGTGACGGTGTCGTCGCCATAGGCCACCTCATGCCCATCGTTTACCGCGGCCATTGCACTCATGATTTCTGGGTGCACGCCGGCATAGTTATCGCTTGCGAATCCGCGCCATTGGCTCATGCGGTTATTCCTGCCGTTTCGGTTATTGCGGTCGCCAACTTTTTTCGCAGCGTTTCATAGAAAACGTTGAGTGGAAACTCGTCTGGCATAACTTTATCCACCACTTCGCGCAGTTGCCCTTCGACAGGCAGGGCGTCGACCCCCTTGGCCCAAACCGACGATGGATGCGGTTGCACCCAAGCGCTCACAAACTCGTAGCTGGCAAGCCAGTGCGAGAGCCGGCTGCGGTCGATTCCCTTGGAGTACAGGTCTTCGATTGCCTCGCCGAGCTCGATGATGCTTGAGTTGACCTTTTGCCAGTCGAGGGTCACCGTGTTGTCTCGCCAGAGCAGCACCTCGTTTTTGTGCAGCCAGGCAAAGATCAGTTGCCCGCCGAGGCCGTCGTAGTTTCGCACCCGGTCGCCGGTGATTGGGAATCTAAAGAGGCGATCGAACAAAATGGCGTGCCGCACAAAAGGAGCCAGGTAAACGCCCTGTTCTTCAAGCTTGAGGCTCTCGCGGAAGGTGGTCAGGTCGCAGCGCAGTTCTTCTAGCGCATACATCCAAAACGGCATTCGCTGCTTGATCATGAACGGGTCAAATGGCAGCTCGCCATGCGAGTGGGCTCGGTCGTGAACCAGATCCCAGAGCATG
>CAZLWT010000283.1:0-1663 GCA_964563325.1 uncultured Rhodoluna sp.
TCTGCTTGCCATGTGGCTTGGTCACCGGCTTATAACCTGGCAAATCTACCTTCGGCGGCCAAATGAACTCGGCCTTACCGTTCTGGGCATCCTTAGTGATGTCAACCAAAACCGGGCCAGGGCGGCCGGTGGTCGCAATCAAAACGGCTGCGGCCAATACCTCGGGCACATCGGCTGCCTTGGTCACCAAAAATGAGTGCTTCGTGATTGGCATGGTGATGCCCACGATGTCGGCTTCCTGGAAGGCGTCGGTTCCAATCGACTGCGAGTTCACCTGACCGGTAATGGCCAAAAGTGGCACCGAGTCCATGTGGGCATCGGCGATTGCAGTGACCAGGTTTGTTGCGCCCGGCCCAGAGGTTGCGATGCAAACGCCAAGTCTTCCACTGGCCGAGGCATAGCCTTCGGCAGCGTGACCGGCACCTTGTTCATGGCGCACCAAAATGTGACGGATCTTCGTGGAATCCATCAGTGGGTCATACGTCGGCAGGATTGCACCGCCGGGCAGACCGAATATGTGTTCAACTCCCAAGAGCTCAAGGCTTCGAACTATTGCCTGAGCTCCGGTCAAAATTTCATTTGCCATTGGATTCATCCTCGTTGCTTCAAGTGAATCAGCAATGAATGCTGATTTGAAAGGCGAACTAACCGCAGTAGGCACCCTCGGCTGCAGAGTGAACTAGCTTGGAATATTTCGCGAGCACGCCTCGGGTATAGCGCGGTGGAAGGGGTGCCCAATCTGCTTTCCGGGCAACCAGCTCTTCTGGCTCAACGAGTAGTTCGAGCGAACGAGCAGCGATGTTGACTCGAATTAAGTCTCCATCGCGTACCAGAGAAATCGGACCTCCGTCGGTCGCCTCTGGTGCAATGTGTCCGATGCAAAGGCCGGTTGTGCCGCCTGAGAATCGTCCGTCCGTTAAGAGTAATACATCTTTGCCAAGACCCGCACCCTTGATTGCTCCGGTGATGGCAAGCATTTCACGCATACCCGTGCCACCCTTAGGGCCTTCGTAGCGGATGACGATCACGTCACCGGCGAGAATCTTGCCTTCGGTCAACGCATCCATCGCCGCTGCTTCGCGCTCGAAGACGCGAGCTGGCCCGGTGAACTCATCGAGGTCGAAACCTGCGGTCTTCACAACGGCGCCCTCGGGTGCCATTGAGCCACGCAAGATTGCGATGCCGCCGGTTTTGTGAATCGGGTTGTTCATGGCACGGATAATCTTGCCGTCTGGGTCAGGCGGGTTGATTCCGGCTAGGTTCTCGGCAACGGTCTTGCCAGTCACGGTTAGTGCGTCACCGTGGATTAGGCCAGCATCAAGCAGTGCCTTCATCATGACCGGAACGCCACCAACGCGATCAACATCGGCCATGACGTACTGACCGAATGGCTTTAGGTCGCCAAGGTGAGGCACTTTGTCGGCGATGCGGTTGAAGTCATCGAGCTGCAAGTCGACCTCGGCCTCGCGGGCGATAGCCAAGAGGTGAAGCACGGCGTTGGTTGAACCACCGAAGGCCATGGTGACCGCGATTGCGTTCTCGAAAGCCTTCTTGGTCATGATGTCGCGCGCGGTGATTCCCTTAGAAATCAGGTTGACCACGGCTTCGCCCGAGCGGTGTGCCCAGTTGTCGCGGCGGCGGTCGGCTGCCGGTGGCGATGCCG
>CAZLWT010000284.1:0-1652 GCA_964563325.1 uncultured Rhodoluna sp.
GCCGAGGCGGTGTCTGACACTGCGTTGTTACGTGGGCGAATCAAGCTGAAGTTCACGTTGCAACCAGGCAACACGTGGTAGGCCTTGGCAGAAACCACGGCGCCGGTGTAAGCATTACCGGTGACGCTGACAGCAACATTCATCAACTGGCCGGCAGGGTATGCCTGAGCCGGGGCGGCGGCAACGAGGGCACCAAGTAGGGCAAGCGTCGATGCGCCTGCAACGATCGTTTTCTTAAACATGAAACTGCCCCTAAAAGTTAAGTTTTGAGCGGCGTTCTGAGCGTTGAACACCTAGAACATGATTTTAGCGTGTCTTGCAAGCCAAATAGCCGCCTAGAAGATTAATACTGTGTAAAATCACGCAATTCCAAAAACCCAAGCAAAACCCTACTTAACCGCGCAGATCCCACTTGAATCCACCCGAGTTCGAATCGGGTTATAAGAAACCGGGGCCGTCAGAGTCGGTTTCGTCTGGATCGATTTGCCGGTCAGATCGGTAATCGGCTCAATCCAGTTGACAACAATCTTCTTGGTCTGGCCAGGCTTTAGCTCAACATCGATAACAAAAATCGGGTGCGATCGATCAATCGCTTGGTAAGCAACCTCCGGCTTGCCATTCACACTGAAGCCAGCCGCGCTAGATCCAACCGGCGCATAAACCGTCAAGAGCGTGTGGCTGCTGCCTTCAACCCACTTCGAGCCAGGCAACAAATCCAAGCGAGGCTTCACATACACCGGCAAACCGTGCTTAGGCGCTGTGTTCTTCAGCACAAAGCTGAGCTTGGCCTCACGCCCGGGCAGCCCATCAACCGTGTCAACGTTGCATTGCCCGCGCAATATGTACGCCGCGCTGGTTCGCAAATAGGCGTCAAGTTTGTTGCCACCGGCGTTGTTATAGGTGAACCAGGCATTTGAACCGGCGCTGTCACTCACGCTTCCGGCAATGCCCTGCGCCTCGTTCTCGGCCTGCGCCGCGCCATCGGCTGACCAAACGGCCATCCGGTCGCCGCTGTTGGTTTGCAAACTCTCGGTGAATAGTGCGCCAAGGTTTGGTGGCGTGCTCATCAGCTTTTCAAACAGTCGACCCATGAAGGCCGCCACAAAGGCATTTTTCTCCGATGGATTCGGATACTCGGCATAAACCCTTTTCGCAAGGTAATCCGCCACGTTAGTTGAGTCCAAAGTTTCATGACGAACCGTAATCGGCCCGGTCATGGCAACCAGCTTGGCAACCGTTCCCTGACCCAAAAAGATCACGCCATCAATCTTCTGGTGAAAGTTCTTCTTCCAGCTGTCGGCAATGATTTGGCCAGAGTAGGGCACATGTGCCGAAACGTTGAAGTCGCGCCAGTCTTTCAGGTTAACGCCCCAAACCTCGCGAAGTTCAACCGGCAAAGCCTTGGAATCAACCGAGCCGGCACTCAGCAACTGAGTGTCCGCCCCGCTGCGCGCCAGAGAAATTCTTCCATTATTAACCTGCAAGATCGCGAACGAGCCAAAGAGCCCGCCGGTGCCTCTTGCCTCGGCCAGGTTTTGGGTTGCCAAGAACCAGTTTTGCTTACCACCGCCGGCATCCACGGCCGCAAAAGACTTGACCATGGGTTGCAGTTCAATCATCGCCGAGGTCGCCTGGTGCACTGCACCACGGGC
>CAZLWT010000285.1:0-1644 GCA_964563325.1 uncultured Rhodoluna sp.
GGCCACGAGGGCAAGTACCTGATTGGCATGGTGAACTTCACCGGAAACCCAATGCTGGCCGAACTAACCCATCGCCCGTTGCGCGAGCGCATCATGAAAGCTTCGATGCTCAAGGGTGGTCGCGATAATGAAAATGACAACCGACCGGTCCTACTAAAGATCGTGAAGCTTAGGGCTCAGCGCGCCGAGTTACTCGGCGTAGCGAACCACGCCGAGCAGGTTTTGCTTGACCAGACCGCCGGTAAACCAGAAAACGTTCACGCTATGCTTAGGCAAATCGCACCGGCGGCAAACCGTAATGCTCGTGCCGAGGCTGCCGAGCTTCAAGCGGCCATAGCCGCCGAGGGTGGCGACTTTGAGCTCGAAAGTTGGGATTGGGACTTGTATTCCGAGCGAGTTCGCTTGGCTAAGTACAACATTGACACCGCCGCCATGAAGCCATACTTTGAGCTTGAGCGCACCCTGCAAGACGGTGTGTTCTTTGCGGCGACCAAACTCTTTGGCATCACATTTAGCGAACGAGCCGACCTCGTCGCCTATCACCCGGAGGCTCGGGTTTTTGAGGTGCACAACGAAGACGGCAGCCCACTTGGCTTGTTCATTGGTGACTTCTTCACTCGTGATTCAAAGCGCGGTGGTGCTTGGATGAACAACCTGGTTGATCAGAACCACCTACTTGGGCAGTTGCCGGTAGTTGTCAACAACTTGAACATTCCAAAGCCACCCGCCGGTGAGCCGGCCCTTTTGACATTCGATGAGGTGAATACCCTCTTTCACGAGTTCGGCCACGCACTGCACGGGCTGCTTTCAAATGTCACCTACCCAACCTTCTCTGGCACCAGCGTGCACCGCGACTTCGTCGAGTTCCCATCGCAGGTGAACGAAATGTGGATCCTCTGGCCAGAAGTACTTTCAAACTATGCCAAACACCACGAAACGGGCGAGGCTCTGCCTCAGGAATGGGTCGACAACCTAAACGCGGCGGCAACCTTCAACGAGGGTCACGCCACGTCTTCTTACCTTGAGGCAGCGGTTCTTGATCTGGCCTGGCACACCCTAGGGGCCGACGCGGAGGTCACCGACGTAGAAGGCTTTGAGGCCAAGGCGATTGCCGATTACGGTCTGGAGTTTGCCCCGGTGCCAACCAGGTATCGCAGCACCTACTTCTCACACATCTTTGCAGGTGGCTACGCAGCCGGCTACTACGGCTACATCTGGTCAGAGGTTCTTGACGCCGACACGGTTGACTGGTTCAAGGCCAATGGCGGCCTAACACGGGCCAACGGCGATCACTTCAGAAACGAACTGCTTTCGCGCGGTGGCTCTTTGGATTCAATGCAGATGTATCGCAACTTCCGAGGTGGCGATGCTTCCATCGAACCGCTACTGAAGCGTCGCGGTTTGAACTAAACGGGTTTTTTACCTAGGCGGCTTTTTTTAAACCAAGCCGCAAGCGCAGCCAGCCAAGCACCAATAGTCCAGCCAGCAACGCCCAGAAGGCTGCACCGATGGAAAACAGTGCCACGCCCGAGGCGCCCACTAAAAAGGTGATGACCGCCGGTAAGCGGTGCTCGGTGGATTCAACGGTTGTGCTGAGCGCCGAGACCATCGTTGCAAACAGTGCAACTCCGGCGGCAGCGAGAA
>CAZLWT010000286.1:0-1615 GCA_964563325.1 uncultured Rhodoluna sp.
CAGTGCGACTCCGGCGGCAGCGAGAACCAGAACCCGAGGCGCGTCAAGAACAAAGGCAACGGTCACACCCGCGAAAACTGCGAGCACCTGAAACCAGACACCGCCAATGGCTGCCGCCATCCATCGTTTCTTCGGGTCTTTATGGGCATGCTCGTTTGCGTTGATGGCTGCCGTGATTGCCGCGAGGTTTAGGGCCCAACCACCAAAGAAGGCGCCAAAAACGGTCGTGAAACCAATGGTGCTGAGCACCGGGCGAAAAGGCACCTCGTAGCCGTAGCTTTTCATGATGGCGATGCCGGGAACATTTTGACTTGCCATGGTCACCAGATAAAGCGGGATAGCGATGCCGATCACGGCGGCCCAACTGAACTCGGGGGTCACGATCTGCAGGGTTGGCAAGAGGTGCTCTGGTGCAACGTTTATCTTGGTGGTCAAGGCAATGAGTGTGAACAGCAAGCCAACGGCAACCGGTGAAGCCCAAAGCGGTGCGAACTTATAGAAGATCAACCACACGATGAGCACCGGCGCGATAATCAGTGGGTAATCCTTGAGCGAAACGAATGGAGCCACGCAAAACGGGAAGATGACGCCGGCCAACATGGCACTTGCGATTGGGCGAGGAATCGATCCGACCAAACGACCGAGAGCTGGCCAGAGACCGGTGAGTGCGAAAAGCAAACCGGTAACAATGAACGCCCCGGAGGCACTGGCAAAGCTAAGCCCTAGTCCCCCGGCGGCAACCAACAGTGCGGCGCCCGGCGTGCTCCAAACCACCGAGATTGGCATCTTGAATTTCCAGCTGAGGATAATCGAAAGCAATCCATAGAGCGAGATCATCACCACGAAGCCCGAGGTTGCCTGCTCGGTAGTGGCCCCGAGGGCTTTATATGCAGCAAGGACAACACTCGAAGAGGCTGCTAAACCGGTGACGGTTGCAACTGTTCCGGCAAGCGCTGGCGCCTTAAGGTCGGCGAGCTTCACTTGCTAGGCTGACTTTTCTTGACGTGCGGTTGCGAAGGGCAAAATCTTAGGTTCGGTGTGCTTTTCAACCACCGATCGGTCAATCACAACCTGGCCTTGAGTTTCGCTGCCTGGAATCTCAAACATGATCGGGCCAAGGGTTTCTTCAAGAATCGCTCGAAGCCCACGGGCACCGGTCTGGCGCTCTACCGCCAAATCGGCGATGGCTTCTAGCGCATCCGGTTCAAAAACCAGTTCAAAACCGTCCAGTTCAAACATGCGTTGGTATTGCTTCACGAGTGCGTTTTTTGGCACGGTCAGAATTTGCATCAGCGCGGTGCGGTCAAGCGGGGTGACGGTTGCGATGACCGGCAAGCGACCGATGAACTCAGGAATCAAACCAAACTTGCGCAGGTCCTCGGGTTGCACCTCGGTAAAGATGTTGATGTCATCGTTCTTGCCCTTGATAGGCGAACCAAAGCCGATGCCCTTTTTGCCAGCGCGAGCCGAAATGATGTCCTCCAAGCCGGCAAAGGCGCCGGCCACGATGAACAGCACGTTGGTGGTGTCAATCTGAATGAACTCTTGCTGCGGGTGCTTGCGACCACCCTGCGGCGGCACCGAAGCCACGGTGCCCTCAAGAATCTTTAGCAGC
>CAZLWT010000287.1:0-1615 GCA_964563325.1 uncultured Rhodoluna sp.
TCTGAGTGACATTCACTGGCTACTGGATAGTGACCCTGCCCTGAAGTGGCAGGTTGAACGCGATCTTTTGGAAGCACCAGAAGCCCAGTGGCAGGCAACCCGTGACCTCACCTCGACGACAGGATTCGGCGCGAAGTTACTGAGCCTTCAAGACACAGACGGGCAGTGGGCAGGCGGTGCTCACTTTCCAGGCCGCGTCGAACCGAGAGCTCTAGTTCGCGCTGGAGGCGATGAAGCCCAACCGTTTATCGCAACCTCTTGGTCGCTCAACGCCCTGCGCGCATGGGGAGTCGATGCAAGAGCTCTGGGCGACACCGCCCAAAGACTTGCAGCCAGCTGCCGGTGGGAATATGATGATGTGCCTTTTTGGCAAGGCGAAGTCGATTGCTGCATTAATGCATTCACCTTGGCTAACGGAGTCTGGTTGGGAGTGGATGTTACGGAAAACGCCGAGTGGTTCATCGAGCACCAGCTTGCAGACGGGGGCTGGAATTGCGAGTGGGTTGAGGGGTCAACGAGATCGTCATTTCACTCAACGTTGAACTCGTTGAACGGCTTACTCGCCTTCGAGAAGACAGTCGGCAGAAACGAAGCAATCACGGCCGCAAGAAAACGTGGCGAAGAGTACCTTTTGATGCGCAGCCTGATGTTCAAGCAATCTACCAATGAACTAGTTGGCGAATGGGTCACCCAGTTCTACTACCCTGCTCGCTGGCGTTATTCGGCTTTGCGCGCCCTAGATTATTTCAGAGAGGCGGGGCTCTTCGACTCCTCCACCCCAGATAGCCGTCTCGAGCAGGCCACCGAGAGCATTCGAGCAGCCCGCAACGCGAACGGTCGGTGGGTAAACCAGCGTGCTGACCAAGGAAGCGTTTGGTTCGAAGTTGATGCCCCGCTGGGTCAAGAGTCAAAGTGGTTGACTTTGTCGGCAATCCGCTCACTGCGATGGTGGGACAGCAGATAGGGCTTCTCGAGAAGTAACCTGAGAATATGAACGAGCCCATCATCCATCGCGTCTTTTCATATGGAACGCTACGGCAAGCAAATGTCCAAAACGCGTTATACGGCCACGGCGTTGAGACCGCCGCAGATTCGCTTCCTGGTTGGCGTCTGGATTGGATTGAAATCAACGACCCCGCGGTGATTGCGGCCTCGGGTTCGGATTACCACCCGATTTTGAGAAGGGGCGACTCGACCGATTCAGTTGGGGGCGCGTACCTCCACCTGACGGATGCGCAACTGGCAGCGACTGACGACTATGAGGTTTCAGATTACGTTCGTCGTCTCGTCACACTGACATCGGGAATCGAAGCGTTCGTTTACGTCGCGGACGAGATAAAACTCAGCGACCTACTGCGATTCAGATAAACGGCCGGCCCGTTGCTTGGCGGGTATTATTTCTTCATGATCAACTCAATCTTCGTGAATCTGCCGGTGGTTAGCCTCAAGCAATCGGTCGAATTCTTTGACGCCCTCGGCTTTACCTTCAACGCTCAATTCACCGACGAAACGTCAACCTGCATGATTGTGGGCGAGAACATCTACGTAATGCTTTTAGAGCACGCCAAGTTTGAAAGCTTTATCGATAAGCCAATCGCGCCGGTGAACACCGCTG
>CAZLWT010000288.1:0-1615 GCA_964563325.1 uncultured Rhodoluna sp.
GAAGAATCCGCTGAGCAGAGCCGCCAAACCAACAAAGTGAAGAATCAGCAGGATGTTGTTTGCGAGTTCCATGTGTGTCCTTTGTTCGGTGGCCAGCCAGGTTCGGCTCGCCTTACGGCTTTAGTCTAGCCATCACGATGGCAGCCTCAACTGCCTCCGCGCCCTTGTCTTCTTTCGAGCCTTCGAGCCCCGAACGGTCTAGCGCCTGCTTTTCGTCGTCCACTGTCAGCACACCAAACCCGATTGGAATACCGCTGTCTAACTGCACACGGGTCAAGCCATCGGTCACCGCCTGGCAAACGTATTCAAAGTGTGGGGTTCCGCCGCGAATGACCACGCCAAGCGCAATCACGACCTCGGCGCCATCCTCGATCGCATACTGAGCCGCGAGAGGCAACTCAAAAGCGCCCGGCACGCGAACAATCGAATAGATGTCGTTGCCGGCTGCCTTCAGGGCGCGCTCGGCTCCGGCCAGCAGGCCATCGGTGATGTTGGTGTGCCACGAGGTGACAATCACCGTCACTGCAAGTCCGCTGGCGTCGATCTGAAGTTTTGGGGCTCCTGCACCGCTCATTACTTGGCTTCTCCTTCAGGAATCATGTGGCCCATTTTTTCGCGCTTGGTTTCTAGATAGCCGGCGTTCTCATCGGCCTGACCGACAATCACTGGCACATATTCATTAACCGGAATGCCAGACTCGATCAAGAAGCTGCTCTTGGCCGGGTTGTTGGTCAGCAAGCGAACCGACTTCACGCCCAGGTCACTCAGAATCGCAACTGCAGCACCGTATTCGCGGTTTTCGCTAGGCAGACCGAGAGCCAGGTTAGCTTCAACGGTGTCTAGCCCTTGCTCTTGAAGCGCATAGGCCTTCAGTTTGTTCAAAAGTCCGATGCCTCGACCTTCTTGGCCGCGCAGATAAATCACGATGCCACCCTTTGGGTCTTTGGCGATTGCATCGAGAGCGAAGTCCAACTGAGGGCCGCACTCACACTTAACCGAGCCAAAAGCCTCACCGGTGATGCACTCGCTGTGCATGCGCACCAAGACATCCTCGCCAGTTGGGTTTCCCGAAATAATGGCAACGTGGTCGGCTGTCGTTTTGATGTCGTAATAACCGCGCAGGCGGAAAGTCCCGTGCGTGGTTGGCACATTGGCCTCGGCCTCAAAACGAATTCGGTTGTTCGGGTTGTTCTCGTGGGTGATTCCATTGGCAACCAGGTGGTTGACGACCTGCTCAACCGTGATTACGGGCAGACCTTCGGTCTTGCCCACTTCGATCAGCTCTGGCAAACGCATCATCGAGCCATCAGGCGAAACCATCTCGCCAATCACGCCAACGGGAGTTAGTCCGGCCAGCTTGAGCAAGTCGATGGTGGCTTCGGTGTGGCCGCGGCGCCCGTGCAGTCCGTGCGGGTGTGAACGCAAAGGCAACATGTGACCGGGGCGCAGCAATGACTCCGGTGTTGCGTCTTTAGAGGCCAACACACGAGCGGTGTTAGCGCGGTCGGCTGCGCTGACGCCGGTGCTGAAGCGGTTGGTTGCGTCAACGCTCACCGTGTAGTTGGTGGCATGGGGGTCTTCGTTGTGCAACGTCATCAACGGCAGCTCTAGCTCG
>CAZLWT010000289.1:0-1586 GCA_964563325.1 uncultured Rhodoluna sp.
CGAACATGGGTCTCATTTATTCGGCAACCGCGATTATCGGCGGGCTCTGGTTCGTCTTCGAGTCCTACACCCTTTACCGCGAGGGCATGAAGGGTGAGGTCAAGAAGCCAATGCGACTCTTTCACGGTTCGATTACCTATCTCACCGTCTTGTTTCTAGCTATCGCGATCGATCCGCTGCTGCACTTTTAGTTCCTCAAGCCGAGCCAGTGCCTCATTGCGCTCAACCGAGTGGTCGACGATGGGCGCGGGGTAGCCCGCGGCAAGGCCATCGATTAGCAGCCAAGGCTCATGAACGGCCGCCCCAGCAATGTGGCGAAGTTCAGGAACATGCTTTCGCACGTAGTTTCCTTCGGGGTCAAACTTGTATCCCTGCAACACCGGATTGAAAACTCGGTAGTAGGGCGAGGCATCGGTTCCGCAGCCGGCAGTCCACTGCCAACCGTGAGAGTTTGAGGCTGGGTCAAAGTCGCTCAGGTTCTGCTCGAACCATTCGGCTCCCTGCTGCCACTCCAGATGCAAGTCCTTGATCAGGAACGAGGCGACAATCATGCGCACTCGATTGTGCATCCAACCTTCGGTCAGCAACTGTCGCATCCCGGCGTCAACCATTGGGTAGCCGGTCTTGCCCGCTTGCCAGGCCTTGAGTTTTTGCTCGGCCAATGAGCCGGTGTCATAGCGCATGGCCCGAAAGCGAGGTTCGTAATAGTCATTCTGGGATTGCGGGTTATGCCAGAGAACGTCGGCATAAAACTCACGCCAGGCAATCTCCTTGCGAAACACGTTGTCACCGACTCGGTCACCCAAATCGGCCAGCAGGGTTCTGGGGTGAATCTCTCCGTGCGCAAGGGCAGAACTGAGTTTCGAGGTCCCAGACAGGTCGGCCCGGTTGCGATTATCCGAGTAATCGTTCAAGGCACGAGCCTTAAAACGACTCCAGGTTTCGAGCGCATAAGCTTCCCCGGCAACAACATTGCATGTTGCCGCCTTGCTTGCCAGCGGAATGCCCTGATTGAAATCCGCGTTCTCGAACCAAGCGGTGTTTCCCTGCCACAAGGCCACCGGGGCTTCCTGAGCCAGGGCGCTCCAGGCTTTGAAAAATGGGGTGTAAACCCGGTAGTTGCTGCCGTCCGCCTTGCCCACTCGGCCGGGGTTTACCGCGTAATAGCTTCCGGTCAAGCTAAGCCGAACGCCACCTGCCGCAAGCGCTTCACCCACCGCGTTTTGCTCGATGATTCCCTGCGGATCGAACGCTTCGGCCGCATGCACGACCTTGGCATCCACGAGCCTTGCGGCTTGCAACACGGCCACCACGGCTGGTTCATGTCGCAGCTGCAAACTTCCAGCGATGGATGCGTTCAACGCGCTCAGGCCGGCCGCAAGAGAGTGCTGCCTTACGCCACCGAGTGAGTCGAAAGACTCTTTATCCATCGCGTAAAGAGCCAAGACTGACCCGTCGCCATCTTGATCGGCGCCCATCAGGGCCGCGTTCAGAGCCGGATTGTCTTGCAGCCTCAGGTCTCTTCGAAACCAGATGACTCTAGCCACGTTTCTCTCGCGCGAACCGCCAGGGAAGCGAAAGCAGTG
>CAZLWT010000290.1:0-1582 GCA_964563325.1 uncultured Rhodoluna sp.
TGCAGGTCGAACTCGACTCGCTAAACCCTGCCCAATCGCAACAGTTTGAAACGCTCTGGCAACTATCACGTCACCTGGGTTCTGCCCCGGCCTCAGCTTTAGAGCGCCTAACCGCGGTTTTTGAAACTCAAGAGGCTACGAGGCGGAAAATTGAAACGGCTTTTGCTGCGCCCAGGGCCACCGCAAGGCTGGTCACTGCACTGCCAGTCATTTCGCTGCTACTTGCGCAACTTGCCGGATTGAACCCAGTTGGCAGCATTCTGGGGTCTGCAATCGCAGCCTTGGCTTTTGTTTTCGGAGTTTTGCTTCTGGTGGCAGGAAACCGGTGGTCGCAACGAATGATTGCCAAGTCTCAGCCAAGAGATTTCGACCCGGGAGCATATCTGGACTCGGTGAACTTGGGGCTTCAGGCCGGGCTGCCACCCGAGGCGGCTATCGCCACTGTTGAGCTAAAAACTGCGGCCGACGCCGAAACCCTCGATCGCGCGCTTCACCTATCTAGACAAACCGGAGCCGAACTTGGGGCGATGCTGGTGGCCAGCGCCGACCGCATAAGGGCTATCGACTCAGCCGCCACCGAGACCAGGGTTGCGCAGCTTGGTGTGAATCTAATGTTGCCACTGGGGCTCACGGTGCTGCCGGCATTCGTTTTGTTGGCGATAGTGCCGATAGCACTGGCGATGTTATCGGCG
Organism: uncultured Rhodoluna sp.; assembly: GCA_964563325.1. Classification (GTDB taxonomy): domain Bacteria; phylum Actinomycetota; class Actinomycetes; order Actinomycetales; family Microbacteriaceae; genus Rhodoluna. Next base: position 693 of record CAZLWT010000290.1, read on the forward strand.
GGCAGTCCTTAGCAATGCTGCAAAACCAAAAACCTCTAAAGCCATATCCTCGCTGTAATAAAAGGAGAGAAATGATTTCCAAAGTAGTGACCATAAGAACAAGGTTGCTTGACGAAACAGGCGCTGCAACTGCCGAATACGCCATTGCAACGATGGCGGCGGTTGGCTTCGCGGGGCTCTTAGTCGTGATCATGCGAAGCGAAGAGGTGAAGCAGTTGCTCTTCGATTTGGTTCGAAGCGCTCTGACCTTCAACAACCCCAATGCGGGCGCCTAGCAACTGCGAGGCAGAAAAAGGCTCGGTGACGGCCGAGTTGGCCCTGGCTCTGCCTGCGGTTTCGCTGGTGCTGGCAATCATGCTCTCGGGTTTTAGCTTGCAACTTGAACGACTCAAGCTAGTCGACTTGGCTGCCACGGCTTCCAGAGCCGTGGCAAGAGGCGAGACAATCGAATCGATGCAATCGTTGGCCTCTCAATTCAGGCCAAGAGTCAAACTGAAGTTGGTAGCAACCGCAGATCTGCTCTGTGCCACCGCAAGCGCTGATGCTGCTCTGATGGGGCTTCAAGGCTTTGAATTTCGACTAAGTGAGCGCCAATGTGCCAGAAAACAGGGCATGTGAACTTGGGAAGGTCATCTCAAACCATTGACCAAAAATGGAAATCTGACGCCGGCGCCGGAACCATCATGGCTCTGGCCATCATGGGGTGCTGCGTCATGTGCCTTGCGATGATGCAGGTGGTGAGTGCGCAATTCCTGCAACTTGCAAGGACTAGAGTGGCGGCCGATGCAGTCGCAGTGGCGGCGGCTGATTCGCTGCGAGGGCTCAGTACTGGCTACCCATGTGAGGTGGCAAAAATAATGAGTCTCAAAAACGGAGCGGTTTTAGACGAG
>CAZLWT010000291.1:0-1580 GCA_964563325.1 uncultured Rhodoluna sp.
GAGGCAAACGGCTGAGAGTCAAACCTCGGTCGGTTTGATTGATCTCGACGACGCCTCTGAGGCTGTCGCGGATTAGCTGTTCGGTTTCTGCTCGCATTTCAGAAGTTTATGACGAACTAGACCGCAACGAGTTTCGAGTCAGGCGATTGGCGAATACATTGGGCTCGCCATCTTTCGTCTAAGCGACAGGGCCAGAAAATGAAACACTGACCCGAGAACCGAGGGGAACAGGGTTAGTACCGTGAAGTAGCCGAGCGGCGACTCGGTGAAAACTGCGAGACCCGCAGGAGCTCCGCTGAACAGCAACACAATGAGGAGAAAAATAATCAGTAATGTGATTGTGCCGACCAGGTTGAGTGTGCCAACCAACATCTGAACTTTCCAAAAGGATTGCAACTTTATGACCTGCTCGGGTTTTTCCAAGCCCGCAATTTCGCGGGAACGCAAGAAAAGCCAAATGATTCCAGGCAATGCCGCCACGAGGACGAACACGATAAAACCTAAAAGGCCCGAGGTTACATCCGCATAGCCCGTGTATTGAAAGCCGAATACACCGAATATGCCTAGGGCCCCAAAGCCAATAGCAGCTAAAAGAACCACGAGAGTGAGATTGTAAAGTCTGACGAGTGAATCAATGTGTGCTTGTTCCATGGCTTCAGTCAACTTCCCCTAGGGTTTGCATTTGTTGAATGTTAGCAGGCTTAGATGACTCCTAAATCGAGACCGGCAAGCACCTCTTGGGCTCGCAGTCTGAGCTCGGGCAAGTCGCTCAATCGCTTGAGCCCGTGCACCTGCTGGGCCATGCGATGGTTTTTCGCAAAGGTGTCTTTATGCCGATCTAGGAAATCCCAGTAAAGGGTGGTGAATGGGCAGGCGGTTTCGCCAACTCTCAGCTTCGGGTCATAGAAGCAACCCTTGCAATACTGCGTCATGCGCGAAAGGTAGGCCCCACCAGCCGCATATGGCTTGGTCATCAGGCGACCACCATCGGCGTGCACTCCCATGCCAATCACGTTTGGCACCATCACCCATTCGGCAGCGTCAATGAACCGCTCGCGCATCCAATCGAGAAACTCTTGCGGATTGGTTCCGGTCACCAGCGCCAGGTTGCTCAAAATCATTAGTCGAGGAATATGGTGCGCCCAGGCTCGCTGCTCGATGTCGGCAACGGTGGCCCGAACGCAGCTCATCTTGGTTTTCGAGGAATCTTCGAAGACCGGCAGCAGCTTGCGATTGGCGTTCAGCTGGTTATTCTCGCGATAATCCTCACCCAAGAACCAATACATTCCGTTGATGTATTCGCGCCAGCCAACAACCTGGCGCACAAAGGCCTCAACCGATTCGATGGCCAAACCACGCTCGCGATAGGCGGTCAGCACGCTGTCAATAACCTGCGATGGATGCAGTAGTCCGTTGTTTAGGTATGGGCTCAGCAACGAGTGGTGCAGCGCCCAGTTATCGGCCGGCACCGCGTCTTCGTATGGGCCGAAGCCGTTGAGGTGGTGTTCGATGAAATTATCGAGTTGGCGCAGTGCACCGAAACGAGTTGTCGCCCAGGTGTTTGTCGGCGTCATAGCTAG
>CAZLWT010000292.1:0-1580 GCA_964563325.1 uncultured Rhodoluna sp.
ACGAGATTTCTGAATGTGACTGGAGTTCAGACGTGTGCTCTTCCGATCTGAGCGCGCGCTTCGGCACGCTACCAAAATCACCTTTGATCGACTCGACTCCGATGGCTGCATGTCAACCAATGACACCGTCGCCATCATGGCCTCGGGGGCTGCTGAGGTGGCGCCGGATGAACTCGCGTTTACCGAAACGCTAACCGCCGTCTGTCACGACTTGGCTATGCAACTGCTCGCCGATGCCGAGGGTTCGAGCCACGACATCGCCATCCGAGTCACAAATGCTGCCAATGAAACCGATGCGGTTGAAGTTGGTCGTTCGGTTGCCCGAAATAATCTTTTCAAAGCCGCCATCTATGGCAATGACCCAAACTGGGGTCGCATCTTGGCGGCGGTCGGCACCACCTCGGCGGCCTTCGACCCATACGACATCGATGTGGCTATCAACGGGGTGAGTGTCTCGCGCAAGGGCCAACCCGATCAGTCAAGAAAACTCGTCGACCTCAAGCCGCGCGCGGTTGATATTTCAATCTCGCTCAACGCTGGCTTGGCGGAAGCGACGATTTACACGAACGACCTTACCCACGAATATGTCACCGAGAACAGCGAGTACCCCAGCTGATGCTATTTGCCGCCGAGACCGATAATGCGATTGCCAGGGACAAAGCACAGACCCTGATTGACTTTCTGCCTTGGCTGCAAGCCTTCCAGGGAAAAATCCTGGTGGTAAAGTTTGGCGGCAACGCCATGATTGACGAGGCGTTGCAGGCGGCCTTCGCGAAAGACATGGCCTATCTCCAACTCGTTGGCATAAAGCCGGTAGTGGTTCACGGCGGTGGCCCGCAAATCACGGCTCGCCTGGCAGAACTTGGCATTGCAAGCGTATTCCGCGGCGGCCTGCGAGTCACGTCTTCCGAAGCAATGGGCGTGGTTCGCGACGTTCTGCGAAACCAAATCAGCGCACAGCTTGCCCAGTTGATAACCGATGCCGGTGGTAATCCCGTGATTCTCAGCGGCGAAGACGACCAGCTGTTTTTGGGCGAGAAGACCCTGCTCACCGAAAACGGCACCGAAATAGACCTCGGTCACGTCGGCGAGGTAAAGACGGTGAACCCAGCTGCTGTTCATCGGGCGCTCGAAGCCGGCCAGATTCCAGTGATTTCAACCGTGGCTCCAGATCAATCCGGGCAGTTGCTGAACGTGAACGCCGATTTGGCCGCCGCCGCCCTGGCAATCGAGTTGGGTGCCGAGAAGCTGATTGTGCTAACCGATGTGGCAGGGCTCTACAGTGAGTGGCCAAATCGCGACTCGAGAGTTTCTGAAATCACGGTGTCTGAACTCGAAGAACTTTTGCCCTCCTTGGAATCCGGGATGATTCCGAAAATGCAGGCTTGCTTGCAGGCCGTAAGCGGTGGCGTGCCAAAGGCCCAGGTCATCGACGGCAGAATTCCTCACAGCGTGCTTCTCGAAATTTTCACTCCCGAGGGTGTTGGAACGCTTGTTCTGCCAGACTAGGTCTTTTACCGCGCTATAAGAGAGCCACTGACCTATGACTAACCCCTTTCCAAAACTCGATTACGTCACCC
>CAZLWT010000293.1:0-1566 GCA_964563325.1 uncultured Rhodoluna sp.
CGAACGAAAGGTATCGTTGGCGAAAAGCCGTTTCAAGACAGGCACCCGGGCCCCTAGCTAAAGATGATGGTGCGGTCACCATCGAGCAACACTCGATGCTCGGCGAACCAGGAAACCGCTTGGGTGAGGGTGCGAGATTCAACATCCTGGCCGATTTCAACCAAGCGCTTTTTGGAATCGTCGTGTTCAACCCGAACCACGTTTTGCTCAATGATTGGGCCCTCGTCAAGATCTGGGGTCACAAAGTGGGCGGTGGCGCCAATCAACTTGACCCCGCGCGAGTGAGCTTGGGCATATGGGTTAGCGCCCTTGAAGCCAGGCAGGAACGAGTGGTGAATGTTGACGATGCGGCCTTCAAACTCGGCGCAAAACTCGGGGCTCAAAATCTGCATGAACCGAGCCAAAACAATCAGTTCGATGTCGGCGGTTTTGATGTAATCGCGCAGCAGGTGCTCAAAGGCCAACTTGCTGCCGTTATCAACAATCGGGTGATACTCGAATGGCACACCGTAAAACTCGGCTAGGGAGCCAAGTTCGGGGTGGTTGCCGAAAACAGCCGGAATCTCAACCGGCAACTGACCGGCGCGCGAACGAAACAGCATGTCGTTTAGACAGTGGGCGGCTTTGGATACCAGCACCAAGGTGCGCAACTTGCGACCGACCTCGTCGAGCTGCCATTCCATTTCGTACTTTGCGGCAATCGGGGTTAGCGCCGATTCGAAGTCGGCCCGAGCAGAGGTGGCCTCAATCTGCAAACGCATGAAAAAGCGGCCGGTGTCGGCGCTAGAGAACTGATGCGACTCGGTGATGTTGCCGCTGGCAGCCAAAATCGCCCCCGAAATGGCGTGAACAATTCCAGGCTTGTCGACGCAGATAAAGGTTAAAACCCAATGAGATGGCTTGGCTGTCATACCTTCAGTTTAACGCCGAGGATAGTTTAGAATTGCATCATCGCAACTGGCGCTAAAGATGGGTTTCCATCGGGGAGCGAAGGCATTATTGGTCGTGCGCCTGGGCCAGCATTCAAGACGCTACACCTAAGCCAGCCAGAGCACGATTTAGGAGCCCCCAGAATGACCAGCAAGTTGCCAACAACTTTCAATCAGCCACTTTCCGAAACTGACCCAGAGATTGCAGCCGTTTTACAGGCCGAGCTCGACCGCCAACGCAACTTCCTTGAGATGATTGCCAGCGAAAACTTTGTATCGCGCTCGGTGCTTGAAGCACAGGGTTCGGTGCTCACCAATAAATACGCCGAGGGATACCCTGGCAAGCGCTACTACGGTGGTTGCGAAGTGGTTGACGTTGCCGAAACCTTGGCTCGCGACCGCGCGAAGGAACTTTTTGGTGCCGAGCACGCCAACGTGCAACCGCACTCGGGTGCATCGGCCAACGCGGCCGTTTTGATGGCCTTGGCTAAGCCGGGCGACCGCATCCTGGGTCTAGAGTTGGCCCACGGTGGTCACCTGACCCACGGAATGCGCTTGAACTTCTCGGGCAAAATGTACGAGGCTCACGCCTATGAGCTAAACCCAGAAACCTTCCTGATCGACATGGACATTGTTC
>CAZLWT010000294.1:0-1563 GCA_964563325.1 uncultured Rhodoluna sp.
TAAAAAAGGACGCGATTGCCAGGGTGGTTCTAAACAACCTTTATCGCCAGACCCCACTGCAAGAGAACTTCAGCGCCAACATGCTTGCCTTGGTCGACGGGGTTCCACGCACCCTTAGCTTGGACGGCTTCATTAGCGCCTGGGTCACTCACCAAGTTGAAGTTATTGTTCGCCGCACCCAGTTCAGACTTAGAAAGGCCGAGGAGCGAGCACATATTCTGCGCGGTTACCTCAAGGCTCTGGATGCGCTTGACGCGGTAATAGCTTTGATTCGCCGAAGTGCCACGGTTGAAGAGGCCCGCGAGGGTTTGATTCAACTGCTTACCATCGACGAGCTGCAGGCCAGGGCCATCCTCAACATGCAGCTGCGGCAACTTGCGGCGCTTGAACGACAAAAAATCATTGACGAGGCCGCCGAACTCGAAGCGCAAATCGTCGAGTTCAAGTCAATTATCGCCGACCCGGTTCGCCAGCGCAGCATAATCTCTGAAGAACTCGAAGAGGTGGTGTCTCGCCACGGCGACGATCGCCGCACCGAAATCCTAGCCGGCTACGACGGCAACGTTTCGATGGAAGACCTGATTCCAGAAGAAGAAATGGTTCTCACCGTAACCCACGGTGGCTACATCAAACGAACCAAGAGCGATAACTATCGTTCACAGCACCGTGGTGGCAAGGGCGTAAAGGGTGCCACCTTGCGCGCCGACGATGTTGTCGATCACTTCTTTGTGACCACAACCCACCACTGGCTACTGTTCTTCACCAATAAGGGTCGGGTTTACCGCGCCAAGGCTTACGAGGTTCAAGAAGCCGGCCGTGATGCCAAGGGCCAACACGTTGCCAACCTGCTTGCCTTGCAGCCGGACGAAAAAATCGCCCAGGTGCTAGACATCAAGAACTACAAAGATTCGCCATACCTAGTGCTTGCCACCAAGTCGGGGCTGGTCAAGAAGACCTCGCTTGAGGCCTATGACACCCCCCGCACCGGCGGCATCATTGCGATCAAACTCAAAGAAGACGATGAGCTCGTGTCGGCATTGCTGGCATCCGAGTCTGACGACCTTCTTTTGGTCTCACGCAAGGGAATGTCAATCAGGTTCTCGGCCGGCGATGAAAGCCTGCGCCCGATGGGTCGAGACACCTCCGGCAACATCGGCATGCACTTCAAGGCCGATGACAACCTGCTTTCTGCCAGTGTCATAACCGACGAGGGATACGTGTTTATCGCGACCGTCGGTGGCTATGCAAAACGCACCTCGGTTGATCAGTATCGACTGCAAAATCGCGGTGGTATCGGAATCAAGGTTGCCAAGCTTGAAGAGAAGCGTGGCGATTTGGTTGGAGCGCTCATCGTTTCAGAAGACGACGAAGTTCTAGTCGTGCTCGAGGGCGGTAAAGTTATTCGGTCAGCAGTGAGCGAGGTTCCCGCTAGGGGCCGAGACACCATGGGTGTTGTTTTCGCAAGATTCGCCGATGAGGACAAAGTTATTGGTCTGGCGCGAAACACCGAGCGCAACCTGGAATCAAGCACCGAGATTGTCGAAGGAGAAACCGAATGAGCGA
>CAZLWT010000295.1:0-1555 GCA_964563325.1 uncultured Rhodoluna sp.
CATCATCGTGCTCAGCGAAAACGCCACGCAGCAAAACGACGTGGCCCGACTCGATGCCGAGATTCGGGTTGGCGGTGATGCTGGAGCATCCGAGGTAATCGTCTTGACCGCTTTTGGCGAGGCAGCCAGCGACGCCGAAAGCCTGGTCACGGGTTTGCTTTTGCCCGACGCTCCGGTTGTTGCCTGGTGGCCAAATAAGGCCCCAACTAAGGCTTCGACATCGGCTATCGGCCGAATAGCCACTCGTCGCATCACCGATGCCGCTAGCCAAGCTGACCCTCACGATTTTCTTAGGAAGTTGGCGGCAAGCTATGCACCCTGCGACAGTGACTTCGCTTGGACGAGATTGACACTCTGGCGCGCTCAACTAGCCGCCATTTTGGACCAACCACCCTATGATTCGGTTCTCGCCGTTGAGGTTACCGGTGCCGTAGATTCACCAAGCACCGATCTACTAGCGGCCTGGTTGGAACTGAAGCTTCATGTTCCGATCACCATGGTTCGAACCGCTCGAGGCAAAGTGGTTCACGGCATTCGTGGAGTCAAGCTGATTCGCGAGTCTGGTGATATCGAGATAGTTCGATTGGTTCCCGACGTTGCAACGCTGATTCAACCGACCCAACCGACTCGTGAAATCTCACTTCCAAGAAGGAACCTCAGGGACTGCCTAAGTGAGGACCTCAGAAGACTTGATCCGGACGACTTGTTTGGCAAGGTAATCACAAAGAGCTTTGGACCAACCGGTGAACGTCCAGCGATTTCCGAACAAGCCACCCACCTGGACCCCGCGTAATGACTGCAAACATAAACATTGTTTCCACCGGCGCTGATGTCGCCACTCAGGCCGCAAAGCATTTTCTGGACAGGCTATCGACGCTGCTAGACAGTAAGCCCGAGGCGCATGTTGTGCTAACCGGCGGATCCTTGGGAATCGCGAGCCTCGCGGCTATTCGCGAGTCAACTGAGGCGAAGAGTATCGACTTCACGCGGGTTCACTTTTGGTGGGGTGACGAGCGTTTCGTCGCTTCCGATAGCGCAGATAGAAATGAAGTTCAGGCTAGGCAGGCGTTGCTTGACCACCTTTCCATTGATGAAGCCAAGGTTCACCCGTTCCCATCGAGTGATGGCGACCTGAGCCTAGCCGATGCCAAGATTGAGTTCACAGCTGAGCTAAGGACAGTCTTTGGCGCAGTTGTTCCGGCTTTCGACTTGGTTTTTCTGGGTATGGGGCCAGATGGGCACATCGGATCGTTATTTCCAGGCAAACCGAACCCGGCAGCCGGCGAGTTGGTAGTCGCTGAATCCTACTCCCCCAAACCGCCACCGTTGCGCTTGAGTTTCAGCTACGAAGTCTTCAATGCCGCCGAGGAAGTTATTTTTGTCGTTGGTGGGGCCGATAAGGCCCAAGCAGTGGCGGTAGCCTTCGGGTCGAGCCCTGATGAGTTACCGGTAGGCCGTGTACAGGCCAAAAAGACATCTTGGTTTCTGGATGAACTTGCCGCGGAATTTATTGCCCGCTAGTGAACGCTAAACCCTAAATCACAAGGCTTTAGGG
>CAZLWT010000296.1:0-1538 GCA_964563325.1 uncultured Rhodoluna sp.
GGAGCGGGACTCGAACCCGCGACACCACGATTATGAGCCGTGTGCTCTAACCACCTGAGCTACCCCGCCGCGTTCAACTTAATCCTAAGATTCAGCATTGTGGTTGACCGATGTGGTTTTGGTCTACCAGAGCCCCGAGACAGGATTGAACTGTCGACCCCTTCCTTACCATGGAAGTGCTCTACCACTGAGCTATCGGGGCGTTAAACCAGTTTGACCCTAGGGCCAAAAAGGCAACTTCATGACTTTATCAGATAATCTTTGCTGCGGGCAAACTCCAGACCGTCAGAGTCATTTTTGGGCTCGTAAGCACCAGTTTGTGTCGCTTTGTGACCAATTTTCCCTCGCCGTAAAGCAATTCGGCTTGCTCGGTGCCCGAAAGAGCGCCCAGTGGCAACTCGATGTTTCCAGCATTTCCCCTGGTGGCCAAAACCAGCACGGTCTGCTTCTTGGTTTCACGCACGAAGGCCACGGCCTCGGCGCCAGCATATACAAACCTCATGGCTCCATCAACCAGAGCGGGTTGGTCTTTGCGCAACTTAGCTAAAGCCACATAGGTTTCAATCATCTGGGGGTCACTCGGGCGCTCGTCGTTCCAAGGAATCGGAGTCCTAGAGTTTTCGCCGTTCCAGCCGTCCAAACCAAATTCGTCACCGGCCCAAATAACCGGTATGCCGGGAAAAGTGAACTGCATTCCCGCGGCAACCTTCTGAGCACCTTCAAGTGTGAAGGTCTTGAAGCGTGGAATATCGTGGGTGTCGAGCGGGTTCATGTTGTGCTGGCGAACGTGCCAAGGGAAGGCCGCGATGAAACTGCGGTAGCTTTCGAAGAAACCCACGCCGTCGTGTTGTAAGCGACCATCCGGTGCCATGAAGCCAGGAACATCGGCCCGTTTGCTGTCGTGAAACCAACGCCACAGCGGCTTGGTGAAGTTGCTGTAGGTCATGGCGCCTTGCCAGCCATCGCCCTGCACCTCGTAGGCGGCGTCGCCCGTGTACTCGCCAAGCATTATGGTGTCGGGGTTGACCTCGACCATGGTCTTGCGAATGACCTGAGCCACCTCAAGGTACATGTCCTCCTCGCGAATGCGACCGGTCATGTTTGCAACGTCGATGCGCCACCCATCAAAGTTGTACGGCGCTTTTAGCCACTTGGCCACCACCGACTTTTTACCCTCGATGAAGCGTCGGCGAAGTTCGGCCGACTTCCAGTTGAACTTTGGAAGGCTTGGCACCCCAAACCAAGAGTCGTACTTGGTGTTCTTTTCACTGAAGTAGTAGAAATCGCTTTCGGGCGCGGCAGGATTCTTGAAAGCCGAAGTGAACCACTCGTGATGGTCACCCGAGTGATTCGAGGTGAGGTCACCGATTACCTTAAAGCCACGACGATGGGCAGCTTCGACAAGGGCTGCCAGGGCGCGATTGCCTCCGAGCAGCGGGTCCACCTGGTTGAACGAGCTGGCGTCATAGCGGTGGTTAGACCTGCCGGGGAAAATAGGCGTCAGGTAAATCATGGTGACACCCAGTTTTTTGAGGTGA
>CAZLWT010000297.1:0-1538 GCA_964563325.1 uncultured Rhodoluna sp.
TCAATCGACTCGTAATACTTAGCTGCCTCCGCGGCAAACTTGGTCGCCAGCATCGAGCCAATGGAAAAGTTTGGGATGATGACGACGGCCGCATTCGGAGCGGTTTCAAGGCGCTTTTCAATCGGAGCCAACTTATGAGCCGACCAGCCGCTGGTTCCAACCAACAGCTTCTGACCATTCGCAATCGCAAAATCCACGATTGCTGGGCTTACCTCAGGGTTGGTGACGTCAAGCACCACATCGGCACCTACGGTTTCGAGCAGCTCACTTTTGGAATCAAGTGCGGCGAAAAGACTGAAGTCCTGCGAGGCCTTGATTAGCTCTAATGCGAGCTTGCCCATTCTTCCGGTGGCTCCGACAACTGCAACTTTGATGGTCATGAATACCAACCTATCTAAATAAAGTCTTTGAATACCTTTTCGGTGATATCGCCGACTGCGACGATTGAACGCTCGCGGCTGGCGATATCTACGGCCAGTAGGCGAACGTCTTCGGCTGTGACGGCCTTGTAGTGCTTGAGTGACTCGTCTAGGTCTAGGAACTGACCGGTGACGACCTCGGCCGAAACCAAGCGACTCATGCGCGCCTGAGTGCTTTCGAACTTCAGAGCCAAACCGCCCGAGATGTTTCCCTGCGCAAGCGCAAGCTCAGCCTCGGTTATACCGTCGGATGCGAGGCGCTCGAATTCCGAAATCAGCAACTTTGTGACCTCGGTGGTCTTGGCCGGTGAACAACCAGCGTAAAGGCCAAAGTAGGCAGCGTCTGAATAGCCCTGATTAAATGAGTAAACCGAGTAGGCAAGGCCTCGCTTTTCGCGAATCTCTTGGAAGAGTCTTGAGCTCATTCCGCCACCCAAAATGGTGTTGAGCACACCCATGGCATAGCGACGTGAGTCATCGGCGATAAGACCCTGCATTCCAATAAGCACATTGGCCTGTGCGATTGGGCGGTGAATGACCTTGAGGGCCGATCCCCTAGAAATCTTGCTTTGTTCCTGCAGTCTTCTTGGCACCGGGCTGGCTTTGGCATCTAGGTTCCAGCCGGCAGCGACTAGGGCCTTGTCGACCAGTTCTAGCAACTCGCTGTGCTCAACGCCACCGGCTGCCGCGACCACTAGGTCTTGGGCTCGGTAGTTAGCTTGATAGTGATCCCAGACTGCTTCGCGGCTAACCGAGTTGATGGTTTCCTGGGTGCCACCGATCGGGCGACCGAGGGCGTGCTCCCCCAAGATAGCCTCGGCGAAAGCTTCGTGAGCCACATCCTGTGGGTCATCATCGTTCATCGCGAGCTCTTCGAGAATTACGGTGCGTTCGTTCTCGAACTCGGTCGGATCGATAAGTGATGAGGTGAGCATGTCGGCGATGACGTCGACGGCTAGCGGCAGAGCACTGTCTTGAACCCGGGCGTAGTAGCTCGTGTGTTCTTTTCCGGTTGAGGCGTTTGATGAACCACCAACCGAATCAAAGGCGACCGCAATGTCTAGCGCGCTGCGATTCTTGGTTCCCTTGAACAACAGGTGTTCTAAAAAGTGAGTGGAG
>CAZLWT010000298.1:0-1520 GCA_964563325.1 uncultured Rhodoluna sp.
TTCCGGCCTCCTCGGTGGCCGCTTCGCAAAGCGATTCTGCAATCGATGGATTGGTGTCGGTGGTGCTAAAACCAACCAGCCCGCTTTCTAGCAGCCTGCGATCTGGCAGCGTGGTCGATGTTTGGAGTTCGGCAAAAGAAGTAAACGGCAGATACGGGTTGCCAACCAAACTGGTTGAAGCCGCACAGGTGTTTCGCATTTCAAAAGACACCGCGGCGTTTCACGATTCGGCCTCGCAGGTTGAGTTGCGAGTTGCCAAGGTTAGCCTGCCCGGGTTGCTTGCTGCCACTGCCGATGAGGCGACGATAACTCTGGTTGCCCGCGAAGACCTTGGGCCGCAGTGATGCTGGATCTTTTGGCCCGAGCCGAAGCCGCGACTGCGGCCGCGGTTAGCGAGCCGCAAGCCGGTGGCAAGGTTTTGGCGGTGTGGGGTCCGGTTGGGTCGCCCGGAAAGTCGACCATCGCAGCCAATCTCGCCTGCGAGCTGGCAACGGCGGGAAAGAAAGTATTTCTGCTCGATGCCGACACCTATGCCCCTAGCCTCGCCGACCTGTTTGGGCTCTTTGAACACCCGGCCGGCCTTCCAGCGGCCTGCCGCATTCTTGGCCAAGACCGATTTGACCTTGAACAACTGCAACGGCTGAGCCTTGAGTTGGCAATCGGCAATCGTTCGCTAACCCTCATGACGGGAATGGGAAGCAATCGGCGCTGGGCCGAACTGACCGCCGAGCGACTGATTGACCTGCTTGAACTTGCCAAGACGCACTTTGATTTTGTTTTGGTTGACCTGGCCTCGCCGCTAGAGAACGGGCTTTCGCTTATGCATTCGAGCCTAAGTCGCAACGAAGCGACCCGAACTGCAATCGCGGTCGCCAACCAGGTCATTGCCGTTGGCAGCGCCGACCCAATCGGCATCCAACGTTTCGTCGAGCAACTGCCCGAGTTGCCGGCCACCGGCAAGGTGCTGCCGGTAATCAACCGACTGCGTAACAGCGCACTGGGGGTTCGACCAAAGCAACAGATCGCCGAAACCCTGCTGAGGTTGGTGCAGCTTGAGCCGGCGGCGTTTATCCCAGCCGATCAGGATGCCTTTGATTTTGCCCTGCTAAACAACCTGCCGCTGGCACTTGCAAAACGCCACTGCCCGGCACGGCAAGCCACCGCTGACTTTGCCAAGCAGCACCTGCTGCGCCAGCCAAGCGAATTGGAACGAAGGATTGCTAGCCCTAAACTCGATTAGGTGTCAACGCTAAGCGAAATCATCAAGAAACAGGGTGTCGCCAGCCACGCCGATGTCGAGTGGCTGAACCTGTTGAGCTCGGATTGGCAACTGATCGCCGACCTGGTTTTTGCCGACCTGGTGCTTTGGGTTCCAGCAAAAACCGGCGAGTTCGTGGCCGTTGGGCACGCTAGACCATCGAGCTCGGCAACCATCTTTTATCGCGACATTAGTGGCCAGTCGGTTAGCGCGCATTGGCTGCCAAAGGCGCTTGGTTGTCCAGCGCGCTAAATACCAAAGC
>CAZLWT010000299.1:0-1517 GCA_964563325.1 uncultured Rhodoluna sp.
CCGACATAGCCCAACAAAACACGAGAGAAGGCGTCTCCTATTGTGCGGCGGTCTTGGATACGAATTACCGAAAAGTTGTTGGTTGGTCGATTGATTCAAACCAAACCCGCAAACTACTCACAGGCCGAATCCGGTGCACTGGACATGCATGTCAAGAGCCGAAACCCAGTTGGTAATGTAATCCATTCAGATCAGGGCAGCCGGTTTGTGTCCTAGGATTTCAGCCAAAAAATCAAAGATTCTGGTTTAGCGCCATCGATGGGAACTGTTGGTGACGGTCACGAGAATGCGCCAATGGGGTCCTCCTGGAGGGGAATGCCACCCAAGTTGCTTAACCGCAAAAGTTGGGCGACTAGGGCCGAGTTAGCGTCAGGCATTTTCATTTGAATCGTCATATTCGATAACCGGCCGCGACGCCACTCGAGTCTCTATACCTGACACCGGTGGAAAATGAGAAGCTAAAAAAAATGCTTAGTGCAGCAGGCGGGGGAAACTTATTAGAAATGTGCCCGGAAAGCCTTGGGCCTATCAGTTGCAGTTCTGGACACGTCTGGCGGTAGTACTCGATACGGGCAAGAATTTAGACACGTTCCACACCGCAGGTACCTCTTGGGCAGGAGCATGAAAGGTGAAGTTGGGCCTCAGCGCTGGGATGTCGGCTACATCGTCAGTCGTATTTTACTGAATATCGGAGTGCTAATAGACAGTCGAACCGGAGCCTCACTCGGGGCAGACTGCCAATACAGGTAAATGTCCGATAATCGAGTGAAAATGTTCTAACTCGCTAGAAACAACGGATCTCTCCGAGATCACCGCTATAGCCACTATTGGATCGTCAGGTTCAAAATGATTCTATCCTCGAGGGATTTGACCCTGCCACAAATTGGCAATGTGGTATGCGTTCTGTCAAACCATTTCTGTTTGATGGAGGTTTGTCCCTCGAGTGAGATTCACCTTGGAATCTAGAGGACGAAAGTCATTTTTGCAAGAAGTCAGGTTCTGAGACTCCAAATCCTGAAACTTATGCTCATCGGCGGAGTTCAAAGTCATAACTAGCCCTGCAAATCATAGAACATGATAATCGCCCACTGTGATTGTTTCGATTGGCTCTCCTCGGGTGCCTCAATCAACCAATGCCATCCATTGTGAAGTGCTTGGTTGGGTCTTTCTGTTAGCCTAATTAGGAATGCGCTGAGAGATTTCCTGAAGGCTGTGGATTTGTTTGGTAGCGAAAATGGAGAATTTTTACAAGGGGTGATGGTGGATATGAAAAAGAGAGTGGCCGTGCTTATGGTGGGTCACCTAAGGTCTTTTGGAACAATTAAGACTGAGCAAGCTAGAATTTTGAAAAGATTTCGACACAGCTACGAGGTTGACTTTTATGTTCACACCTGGGAAACGAACGACAGCGCTGAAAAATCTTGGTGGAAACCGGCTCTGAAATCCAAAACAATAGATCGCGAAATTAATTCTGCCCTGAACGAATTTTCCCCCATATCTGTGATAGTGGACAAGCC
>CAZLWT010000300.1:0-1509 GCA_964563325.1 uncultured Rhodoluna sp.
GTCATGGCGGCGGCTGTTGCAGACTTTCGAGTTGCAGACATTTTGTCCACGAAGCTAAAGAAATCCAACTTGGGGAATACGCTGACCCTAAAACTGCTCGCAAACCCCGACATTCTTGCGCAGAGCGTCAACCGGATAAGGGTCGACAACCTGGCTTGCGTCACCGTTGGTTTCGCGGCTGAGACGACTGATACACCGCAGGAGTTGGAGCGACTCGGGCGCATAAAGTTGACAGCGAAGGGTTGCGACATTCTCGTGGCCAACGATGTTTCGGCTGGGCGCGTTTTTGGCAGCGACCAAACGTCTGTTCTGATCTTGGATGGTGCCGGGCAACCAGCCAGTTTCTCCGGTACCAAGCTCGAGACCGCGTCGATGATCCTGAATGCCGTTGCAGCGCTAATGTCCTAGGTGCAGGATATACTTGCCTCAATGACATCTCTAAAACTTTTCACTTCAGAATCGGTGACCGAAGGTCACCCAGATAAAATATGCGACCAAATCAGTGACACAATCTTGGACGCGATGTTGGCTCAAGATCCGAATTCACGAGTGGCCCTTGAGACCCTGGTCACAACCGGTCTCGTTCACATTGCCGGTGAGGTCACGACCGAGAGCTACGTTGAGATTCCGAAGTTGGTTCGCGAGAAAATCAAGGAAATTGGTTATACCTCTTCAGAAATTGGTTTTGATGGCGACGGTTGTGGCATCTCAATTTCGATCGGGCAGCAGTCTCCCGACATAGCTCAGGGGGTCGACTCGGGATACGAAGAACGTGAGGGTGGTTCGGTTGACCCGTATGACTCTCAGGGAGCCGGTGACCAAGGCATCATGTTCGGCTATGCCACCAACGAAACAGTGACTTACATGCCGACCGCAATCCACTTGGCTCATCGCCTCTCAGAGCGACTTGCTCAGGTGCGCAAACTCGGATTGGTGGACTTCCTCCGACCAGATGGCAAGACCCAGGTCACCATCGGGCTTGATGGCTCCATTCCCAGAACCATTGAGACCGTTGTGCTTTCCACTCAACACGACCCCAGGGTTTCACAGGCCGAACTCAAAGACGCGATTCGTAGCTTGGTTATCGAACCGGTAATCGAGTCAAGCGGGTTGGATGTCTCAGCAACCCAGTTCAAAATCAACCCAACCGGCATCTTTACAATCGGTGGCCCTCAGGGCGATGCCGGTGTAACCGGGCGCAAAATTATCGTTGACACCTATGGGGGAGCAAGTCGCCACGGCGGTGGAGCTTTCTCTGGAAAAGACCCATCCAAAGTTGATCGGTCGGCGGCCTATGCAATGCGCTGGGTGGCTAAGAACGTGGTCGCTGCTGGCTTGGCCGAGCGTGCCGAGGTTCAGGTGGCCTACGCCATAGGCGTTGCTCAGCCGGTTGGCCTCTATGTTGAAACTTTTGGCACGGGTAAAGTTAGCGAGGCTCAGATCACCGATGCCATTAGGCAAGTGTTCGACCTGCGACCAAAAGCCATCATTGACGCTCTCGATTTGCTC